>JACCRD010000015.1 GCA_013813755.1 Acidobacteriota bacterium
CCCTTGTGATTATTCGCACCTGAATGATCAATCGTAATAATAACTTTTCCAGTCGTGTTAGCAACATTCGAACCAGGTGCCGACGCTAGGTATTCGGCAATTTATATATAGCCCTCTATCCGCGTGTAATAGACAAAAAACCGGTTATTGGTTTTATACTGCGGGTGAAACGCCAATCCTAAAAGCCCTCGCTCGCCACCGGTAGATATTACCGACGAAATATTCAGAAAATCAGTTGGGGTAGTTGAGTCGGGCTGGACGACTTTAATTATTCCGCCCTGTTGAACTACAAACAGACGGTTTGTGCCGTCTTTGGCATTGGTCATAAAAACCGGCGAATTCAAGCCGGACAAAAAGGGTTGTAACTTAATTGATTGTGCCGAAACCGTTAAAGTAAAGAATACACCGAAAATCGCTAAGAGCGTCAAACAATTTAACTTTCGCATTTGTAAATCTCCTGTTTAATTCAAAACTTTTATCTTTTAACAGGCAATATTTTCCTCACCTGATTTCTTTTCGGTTTGAACACTACAAGTCTTGACCGACAAAGATTGCTTTCAAATTTGCACCAGCATTTTTCATAATTTGGTAGGGTAAATTTGCCTGTGCTTTCCAAAATTTCCCGTCAAAGAAAAAGTTACAGAAATCAAACTCCAGGCAACAAGTCACGGCTAGTTTAAAGTTTTCACAAGTTTTTCTCGCATTTAAAAACAGGGAAGATAAAACAATCTTAGAACTTAGGTTCGAAAAACACAAGGAAAAATTTATAAGCGGTAACGAACTTTCTTTCTCTTTAGTTCGGCGTCTTCGTTTTCAAAATTTTGGAGCCGCATCGAAACGTCCGCCGTCATTTGCAAATTGTCGCGCCGACCGTTCTGTAAATGAAAGTAGCCGGCTGCGGCAATCATCGCCGCGTTATCGGTTGAGAGATGTTTGGAAGGGAAATAAACGGGCAGGTTCAGTTTTTTTGCCGCGCTTTCCGACGCTTCACGCAGCGCTTTATTGCACGCCACGCCGCCCGCGACGATTAGGGTTCTCGGTTTTGACTCAAGGGCGATTTTTTCCATTGTGCCGACGAGCGATTTGATAACCGTCAATTGAAATCCGGCGCAAATGTCTTTGATGTCCTGATTCGGCAATTTATTTACAGCGAGCGGTTGAATGTTCTGCTCGCGCACGTAACGCGCAACGGCAGTTTTCAGCCCGCTGAAACTGAAATCGGGTCGCCCGTCCGAGATTTTGGCGACAGGGAATTTTATTTTCAGCGCGTCGCCTTCTTTTGCCAATTTTTCGACAACTGGTCCGCCCGGATATTCGAGTCCGAGCATCTTCGCCACTTTGTCAAACGCTTCGCCCGCCGCGTCGTCGCGTGTGCGCGAGATAACTTTGTATTTGCCGGCTTCGGGGATAAAAAATAGATTTGTGTGTCCGCCGGAAACAATCAGCGCGAGCGCCGGATATTCAACCGGCGGATTTTCAAAAATGATTGAAAAAACGTGTCCTTCGATATGATTGACACCGATAAAAGGAATGTCCAGACCAAAAGCCAGCGCTTTCGCGTAACACACACCGACGAGCAGGGAGCCGATCAGACCCGGACCCTGCGTGACGGCGACGGCATTAATTTCTTTGAGGGAGACTTGCGCCCGCGCCAGAGCTTCATCAATCACCGGATCAATATTTTCCAGATGCGCCCGCGCGGCAAGATCCGGAACTACGCCGCCAAACGGTTTGTGCAGTTCAATCTGTGAAGAAATAATCGACGATAAAATTTCGCGCCCGTCGCGCACGACCGCCGCCGCCGTTTCATCGCACGAGCTTTCGATTCCCAGAATCAACATCTTCTTTTTCTAACGGTAAGTTGTAAATGGTGAGTGGTAAGTTATAAATGAAGAAAACTTCTAAATGTTAAGTGATAAATAGTAAATGAAAAATGATAAATGCTTTTATTGATTTACCGTTTGCCACTGATTTAGTTTCTCTTTTCTTCCATTTTAGCCGGACTTTGATTCGGCTTGCCGTCCGTCAAAGCGCCTGAAAAAAACAAGAGAAACAAAATCGCTCCGATAATCACGAAACCCGCCACGCTGATTAAAGCCCAAACCGTTCCGCGATATGATTTTGCAGTATCTTCCCGAACAACCTTTTCTTCGCCGCCAACATTGATAACTTCATTTGCCATTACATTTCTCCTCGAAAGCTTTTCTACTAATCTATAATCTCCGGCGCGCAAAAGCAACAACGGTATTAGCACTGAGTGCTGAGCGATAAACGAAGAAGCTTCTCAATTTAAGTTCTCAGCAGTTTTGATTGATCTTATTTCGGAAGTTTACCGTAAAATCTCCAGTTCGGTTTGAAATCCCTCGATAGTTTTTGCTTTGTTAAAATTGCTCTCACTATTTCAACCGGAATCGCGCCTTCCTTCAAAATCGCGTCGTGAAAATTGCGGTTTGTCATTTTCTTTGAACCGACGAGTTCGCGGTGCAGATTGTAAAACTGCAAGCCGCCCATCATATATGCGATTTGATAAAGCGGTCCGTAATCTCCGGCAAAAGAGCGGCGCACTTCCGCCGTCGCGTTGTCGCGCTCGTGTCCGACCCGTTCGACGAGAAAATCAACCGCTTCCTGGGGCGACATTTTTTCGAGGTGAAAATTGAGGCTAAAGATAATTCGGGCGCAGCGATGCATCCGCCAGAAAAGCGCGCCGATTTTGTCTTCGGGCGTGCGGTTGAAATTCATATCCCAAAGCAGAAATTCCCAATACAAAGCCCAGCCTTCCATCCAGAAAGGCGTGTAGAAAATCTCTCGATACGGGCGGTAACGCTGCGTCATATAGCGTTGCAGGTGATGACCGGGAATCAGTTCGTGATGCGTGACGGCGTGCGTGAAATGCGGGTTGTTGCCGCGCATACTCATCATTTTCTGCTCGTGCGTCATCGCGCTCGTCGGGTAAGAAACTAGAATCGTTTCACCGCCGAGAAAAAACGGGCTGACGAGCTGACGTTCGGGCGACATCATCTCCATCCGCCATGATTCACGCGCTAGTTTCGGAATGGTGACGAGTTCGTTTTTCTCTAAAAATTCAATCGCTTCATACGCCTGCTTGCGAATTAATTCAGGTTGTTTGCCCGGCTCAACATATTTATTTTTGATTGTTTCGAGCGCCTTTTTCCAATCGTCGCCAAAGCCGAGTTCACGCGATGCCTTTTTCATCTCGCCTTCGCACCACGCAAATTCTTTGTTAGCGATTTCGACGAGTTCTTCGGGCGTATAAGAAATCATTTCATATTCGAGTTCCTGCAATAACGCCTCGCGTCCAATCGGGTCACCAATGATTGTGGTTTTGTCATCAGATTTGATGCCGACGAGTTTATCGAGCAAAAATGTTTGATAGCTCTGCAACGATTGATCAACCGCTTTGTAAGGCTCGCCGTTCCACCAAGTGAACATCGGGTCATAATTGTTGTGAAACGTAAACCAATTTCTCAGCGTCGCGCGAAGTGAAGCAACTGTGCGAGCGGCGCGATTCGCCACTGTTCGTTTTGATCTCGCAATTTGATTTTCTTCGATACTTTTCTGCGTGGCGGCGATTTTTTTATTGAGGTCGTTGAGAAGTTCAGCTGTTTTCGCCGAGTTAATTGGCTCAAGTTTGCGACGCGAATCTTCCAAATCGTTAATCGTTTGTGCGAAAGGAAGCAGGACGGACATCTCTTCAAGCTGTTTATTGTTCCGTTCTAACTCGCGTCCTTCATGAGCAAGATAATTGGCGAAAAGCAAATAATCAATTTGCTCGTCGCGGTTGAGTTCGTCGAAATTTTGTTTTTGGACAAATCCCAGATGGTCTGAATAAAATTGTTTGAGCCGCGCGGCGCGATTCGGCGAAGTCGGCGCGGTGTAAAAACGATTAAGGCTGCCGTAATCTTGAGAAAATTTTTCAATCACCCCGCGCAGACGGCTTGGCGATTCGTTGTAGTTGTTTAAATCAGTGTTTGTTTGTGCGCCCGCAATCGTAAAATTGCTGACAATGATAAAAAGGCAGAATAATGCAGTGAACTTTTTCAACAGTTTCATAAATTTCCTTAAATTGCTGTCGATTGAAAATCTGCTAATATATATCAATCTTCAGCGGCAAATTCAATGCGGTCATAAATATCAGTCAAATTCAGTACGCAGTCAACGGAATCGATTCGAAAACTCCTGTCTAAACCGTAATACTCCTGCAAAAGGTACCTCTCAAATTTCATTTAAAAAACTCGCGCCGCTTTTTATTTTCACACCAAAATTCTCGGCAATTGTTTGCCCGATGTCCGATAAACTTTCGCGTGTTCCCAAATTTACGCCTTGCTTTGCCTTTTTGCCGCAAACGAGTAGTGGTGTGTATTCGCGCGTGTGATCGGAGCCGCGAAAAGCCGGGTCGTTGCCGTGGTCGGCGGTAATTATCAGCAAATCCCGGTCATCCAGCGCATCGGCAATTTCCGGCAAGCGTTTGTCGAAATACTCCAGAGCTTGCGCATAACCTTCCACGTCGCGGCGGTGTCCGTAGAGCATATCGAAATCAACCAGGTTCGAAAAAATCAGACCGTTTGAATCATCCTGCAAAGCGTTGATCGTTTGATTGATTGACTGCTCATTGTTTTTAGCTGGCAAATCTTCGGTCACGCCAAGCGAGTCATAGACGGACGCAACTTTGCCGACGCAAACTACGTCGAAGCCTTTTTCTTCGAGCAGCGGAAGTAGATTTTCCCCAGGCGGCGGCACGGCGTAATCGTGCCGGTTTCCCGTACGCGTGAAAGTTTCCGGCAAATCGCCGACAAATGGACGCGCAATCACGCGCCCGACTTCATCCACGCCGCTCAAAATTTTTCGCGCGATTTCGCAGATTTCATACTGCCTTGTGATCGAGATAACTTCTTCGTGCGCGGCGATTTGAAACACCGAATCGGCAGAAGTATAAATAATCGGTTTGCCGGTTCTGACGTGTTCCGCGCCAAACTCTTTGATAATCTCGGTGCCTGACGCCGCTACGTTTCCCAGTACGCCCGGCACTTTTGTTTCCGCGACAAATTTATCGATAATACGCGACGGAAAACCTTCCGGAAAAGTTGGAAACGCTTTTTCCAGAATTATTCCGGCGATTTCCCAATGCCCGGTTGTCGTGTCTTTGCCGTTTGATTTAAGAGCGCATTTGCCGAAAGAGCCAAGCGGTTTACCCTCTGCCGAAAAATTTTCGAATGGGCGAATGTTGCCTAAACCCAGCTTTTGCAAATTAGGCAGATTCACTTTGCGCGAGTTTAAAATGTTGCCGAGAGTGTCCGCGCCTTTGTCGCCCCAACTTTCCGCGTCGGGCATCTCGCCAATTCCTACGCTGTCCAGAATTATTAAACAAATACGTCTGAATTTAACCTGTGTCATATTTCTAGTTTATGACATTTTTTGATAAAATGGCAAAAACTTAATTGTTTGAAAGATTATGAATGAATTAAAAGAATTAACGGTCAAAGCAAAAGTTACCGAAGGCGGCAGAATTGTTATTCCGACAAAATTAAGACGGGCTCTCGGAATCGAAATTGGCGAAAACGTAACTTTGAGCGTTAAGAACAACACATTGCAAATAACGACGCAAAAAGAAGCATTACGGAGAATCCAGGCATTGGTTCGCAAGCACGTTCCCGAAGGCGTTTCGCTGGTGGATGAGTTAATAAAAGACCGGCGCGAGGAAGCGGCGAATGAGTAAACCAACGTCCGTTCTTGATTCTTCAGCAATTCTCGCGGTCTTAAATGCGGAGAACGGTGCGACAAATGTCGAGCCGTTATTGTCTCGTTCGATTGTCAGCAGCGTTAATGTGGCGGAAGTTTTGACTAAACTTGTCGAAAGAAATATCAGTCTAAAAAATGCTTTGGAAAATTTTCTTAAACTCGGGTTGAAAATAGTTGAATTTGACGTAAATCAAGCCGCGAAAGTCGCTGAACTCAGACCTGTTACCAAACATCTCGGTTTATCTCTCGGTGACAGAAGTTGTCTGTCACTGGCGATTTCGGAAAATATAACCGCAGTAACTGCCGATAAAATATGGTCAAGCCTGAATTTATGCAAAGTCAAAGTTATTCGTTAACTGAAAGTAAAAAAGGGAAAAGGTTAAAAGTAGAAAAGTAAGTTAAAAATGTTCAATCACTCTTTTTCATCTTTTTACGTGTTTACTTTTGTATTTTCTAATCATTGAGTAATCTGTCGGTTGAGTTTTGCGGCGTTAAGCCGTCCAGATTCAGACGAGTCATTCCGCCGGCGTCGGAAAATGTTGCCATTGTCGAGCGTTTTTGTTCGCGGACATAAAAATAAAATATACCGGCGACAATTCCGGCAAACATTGTAAACCCAATGCCAAGAGCAATTAAAAGAAACGTTGAAGTGAAAAGATCGGCGGTCTGGACGACAAACTCACGTTCGGCGCGGTGAAATAAAAAAGGGTTTGTGCCGAGCCACTGAATATCCTTTTCATATTTTACCTGGTCAAGCAAAAAATTTGCCGTCGCTTCATCATTGGCATCGAAAACAAATGCGTTGTAATTTCCGATGCGGCGATAAAAAATTGGCGGGCTTTGTCCGACCTGCGCCAGCCTTTCCTTAAATTTATTATCCGCTTCAACTGATGTCTGCGGCGACGGATACTCGATAATCAGTAGTTTTCCTTCCTGATAAGGCGCGGTCACGGCTTCTGTCCCGCCTGTGAAATCAACGAGGTCAAAAATCGCGCGTTCGCCGAGCGCTCTACGCAAATCGTTAATATTATTAGTCAGAGTCGCATCTTTTCGGATATTTTCCCAACCCGGCAGATGCTTGATCAAAACCGGGATGCCGTCGCTTTCCGAAACTTCCTGACTAACGACCGATAGCGATTTTTGCAGCGCGAAAGTTTCAGAAGGCAGCGAAAAAACTGAAAAAACAGCGCAAATAACTAATACAAATTCAACAAATAAATTTTTTCGCATCATCTAAACTTCTCTCCGCTTGGCTCTAAATTTTGCATTTAACATTCTAACACCGGCAATAAACAATAAAATAGTGCGCGTTACAAAAACGTGTATTGTTTGCGTTAAATGCTACACGCTCTCCGCCCGTGAATCTAAACTTGGATGTACGGCGAATTTGAAAGTATGTCTTAAAAACGGAACATTATTAAGCTCGAAACGCGTATTAAGTTGTAGGCTTTATCAAACTAATTTGTGGCACGCTAATTGATGTATAAGTTGAGAAGTAAGGGGGAATTTGAAAATGACAACAACTACTGAAACATTGAATTATCCAGTTTGGCAGGAAAATGCGGAAGAAAAAAAAGACGCGCTGAATCTTATTAATAACGAAATTATAAAAGATATTACTTTGAGCAGTGACTTTGATTTGACTAAAGCGGCGGCGCAGGGCAACATGGCGGCGTTTGAAGAAGTTTATCAGCGTCATCATCGCCGCGTGTATTCAATTTGTTTGAGAATGCTGCAGAACGCGACTGAAGCGGAAGATTTAACGCAGGATGTATTTATTCAGCTTTATCGAAAAATAGGCAGCTTCCGCGGCGATTCGGCTTTTACAACCTGGCTCCATCGTTTGACGGTTAATCAAGTTTTAATGCATTTCCGTAAACGCAACGTGAAGTTTGAAAAAACTACGGAAGAAGGCGAAACTCCTGTTCAGGTCGTCAGTGGCACGGAAAACCCTCGAAAAATGCCGGTTGTTGATAAAATTGCGATTGAAAACGCGATTGAACAATTGCCGAAAGGTTATCGAAACGTTTTTGTCCTGCACGATGTCGAAGGTTACGAACACGAAGAAGTAGCGAAAATTCTCGGCTGCTCGGTCGGTACTTCAAAATCACAGTTGCATAAAGCACGCTTGAAGCTACGTAAACTGTTGCAAAAGAAAGCGAATCCGCGTCTTCTCGGCGCACATTAATCGAATATAATCTTTAACAAAAAAGGCTTCTCGAAATTGAGAAGCCTTTTTTGTTTTTTGTTTGAAACCGGAAATATATTATTGCCAGATTTCCTTTAATTTAACGTTTCTTCGCGCTAATTCCGCGACAAATTTTTTTGCGTCAATCGCTTTTTCCTGCGGAGTCGCGCCACGCATTTTGACATCGCCTTTCGCCATCATCTGCGCGACGATCGAAGCGGGAAAAGCCGTCGTCCGCATCATCGCGCTCAAATTAGTTTGCTTATCAAACTTATCAACTATATCGTAGCGCAAAGCTTTTTTTTGACCGTTTTTTGTCCCCGTGAAATCAAGCCGGACAAGAACATAATCAGGCTCGTCGGCAGGAAGATTTCTTTGCAGAAGCTTGGCTAAAACTTTGCGCGGTTTGACTTTTACGTCCTCGACGACAATTTCCTCGCTTGAGAATAACCCTAAATCAATCATCGCCTTAAATTTATCACAGTGTCCCGCGTAACGAATTGTCTTATAGTCGAGTTCTTTTATTTTACCCAAGAAAGTTTCGGTTAAAGTTGAAGTTCCGCCGGAAGTTTGAAAGGCTTCGAGCGCGGAAAAATCCTCGAAGGAAAGCGTTTCGAGTTCGGTCATCGAATCAATCTCCAGCGTTTCACCGCCGCGAATGACGCGCGCTTTTTCAACATATTCGTTGATCAAGCCTTCAACGCTAAAAACAAGCTGA
>JACCRD010000098.1 GCA_013813755.1 Acidobacteriota bacterium
TACCGTCAACAAAACGTCGCCGCGAAATTCACCCGTGCCAAACAGTTTACCGCGCCATGTAAAATCGCCCGCGCCGCGAACCTCGACACCTTCGGCTTTGTCACGCACTGCTTCGTATGTTTTGCCGTCAAAAAGCGGAAACGACAAAAGGGCTGAATTCTCGGGTGTGAAACCGGCGAGGTTGATGTTGATTTCACTTTCCTTAACGGAAGCAATCGAAGTTTCATCGGCTTTTTTCTGCGGAGTTTCCGATAAACTAAAAAGCGCAACCCGGCTTTGCCCGCTCGCTTTTGGTGAAAAACTCCACCCAAAAATTCCCAGCGCCGCAAAAATAAACGCTAAACCGAGTATCGAAAGTTTTTTTATATTTTGTCGCATCGCCAACTCCTTAAAAATTTAATTGTTTTTTTTACGAATAATAAACGTCGGAACCATTCCGCCGCCGGAAGAAACATTCGCCAGTTCCGAAGAAGAAAGACGCGTGAACGCCGAGCCGACGACACCGTTAAATAGAAGCGGATCAAGATCGACGAGTTGTTCAACCATCTGCCAGTTTCCCGCGTCGTCAAGCATCGGAAATTTTTCTTTGGAAGTTTTAACTCGTTCCTGCACCAGATAATCGCCGTCAACCAAAGCGATTTTGATCGCTTCTTCCCATTCCGTTTCCGTCGAAGCCCAGCCGATGTAGATGCCGTGTCCGCCGTAATCGTCATTTGGCTTTAAAACAAGTTTCTGCGGATTTTCGCGGGTCCATTCAACCAGTTCGATTGTTTCGTTTTGATTAACGGTTGATTCCTCGCGGAAAATTCGCGTCCAGGGAATGTGCGCTTTGATGGCTTTTAGTTCCAGTTCGCTAAACAGATGCGAATATTTTTCGTTGGTTAAAACAGCAAAAATCGCTTTTTTGTGAACCATCTTTGAACGAAAACTGTTAACCATACAAATCGCCCCCGCTCTGTATGCATCGAGCAAAGCCGGCGCGGTTTCCATAATCGGCAAATATTCATTGACCAGGAGGCGTTTGTAAACGATGTCAATGACAACGCCCTTAAAAATTAAATTTTTGCCGTCAAATTCGAGTTCTTCTGGCGAACAGATCAAAGCCGTGTAACCGTTTGACTCAAAATAATCTTTAAATAATTCAAATTCCTTCTGGGTCGGTAAATCCTTCAAATCAACGATAGCAATGATTGGTTTCTGTTTCGTTTTGCCTCCGCAAAATTCTTCATACGCTTTGAGCAGAACATCAAGCAATTTAGGTCTTCCTTCAAATCCTCGGATATCGTATTGTTCGGCGAATTTCTGCATTATCGGCAGACTTTGAAAAATTTCGGTCGCCGAATCCGCATAAGCGATTCCCGCCGGACTTTCTCCGTTTAATTCAACAAAACTGTAAGCTTCTTCGGTCAAAAATGAATCAAGCCGCGCAGTCGGTGAAACTTGTTTATATTTTGGATCAATAGTAACCAAATCGCGCTCAATTTCGGTAATTCCTAATTCGTTTAATAGTTCTTCGTTTCCGATAGCGGCATCTTTCACTTTTTGTAGAGCGCCCCAAACCGTCTCGCAAATCTGCGTGACGCGCGTCCAGTCTTCTTCCATCACAAAATGCGGGCGCAGGTAGGGCGTTAGACGCCTTCCGCCGAATATAAGGCGCGCACCTTCCAATCCTTTGTCAAGCATCAGCCTTGAGGATTCGGATAATTCAGAATCCTCTAAAAGCTTATCATAATGCGCCACCGCTTCTTTTAACATAAGTTTTTTATGAGCCTGTTTTAATTTAACTGTTTACAATTATTTTTTCTGGGCGCTTGCCGCTTTTTTATTCAACCATTTCGCCCATTTTTCCATATATGGCTGGAGCGGTTTGAAGAGTTTTGCGCGACGGCTGTTAACCGATTGCTTTTCGCTCCAGACTTTTAAATTTTTTTGCGCATATTGCCTGATTTGCGGTTCGAGGCTTTGTTTTTTGACCGAATGCCGCAGAGTCATATAATAATGCTGTCCGACCAGTGAAAAAATCAAACCCGCCAGATTGCTTTTGAAAGAAGATCTGGCAATCCATCTTTTGGAAAAATTCTCAGTCGGCTGCAGCAGAGCGCCGATTGAAATTTCAAGCCACGCATTTTTATTTTGAATTTTTGGATGATACAAACCGGGCAAGTCGCCCTTCATCGGCACATTTGATTTTTGGATGCGCGGATCACTGATAAAATCGACCAGACGAATTTTTTCGAGTCCGCGAAGCTGCTCAAGCGGCAGAAACGCGATTATTTTTTGAATGTTTTCTTCCGCGCCTTTGGGCAAATCGATCTTTGATTGGTTTTCAATTTTTATTTCTGTCGTTTTTGAAGTTCTGATTCCTGCGGTAATAATTGCCATCTCTTAATTTATAAATTTTGCTTTTATTTTTTTCTGTTTAATAAATGCTAAGTTAGAGCTGTTTTTGAGTCAAGGCGACAAAAATTTTGCCACTTCCCAACAAATCCTGTCGCGCGAAAGCAACAAGAACAGTTTGAACTTTCGTCGGGTGTTTGGCTTAAATGATTTAACTGAAAGACTTACGAAACCTTTTGTCTTAGGCACGATCTTTGTATTAAGTAAATTTAACAGACATTTTATTTTTACAATGATCTATCAAAAAACTTTAGCACAATCTGTCGAAACAAGCGGAATTGGTTTGCACACCGGGGTAAAAGTCAATCTCCGTCTTAAACCCGCGCCGCCGAATAACGGTTTCATATTTGTGCGCACCGATTTGGACAATTTTGAAATTCCCGCCTCCCTCGAATACATCTCGCATTGCAGCTACGCGACGACGCTTCTGAGAAAAGGCGTGGTTTTATCGACGGTTGAACACGTTCTTTCCGCTCTGCGCGGGGCTGGCGTCGATAATTGTTTTATCGAAATTGATAACTTAGAAATTCCGATTTTGGACGGCTCATCCGAAATTTTTCTTGAACTGATCGATAAAGCCGGAACCATTGAACAGGAAGTCGCGCGTAAATTTTTGCAAATCAAAGAAAAAGTTGAATTTGAACAAGCGGATCGGAAAATGACAATCGAACCTTCGGATAAATTTGAAATTGATTGTCTGATCGAATTTTCGCACCCGTTTATCAACCGGCAAACATTTCAGTTTGTTTTGGAAAACGATTCATTCGGACGCGAAATCGCTTCGGCGCGCACCTTCGGATTTACCACCGAAATTGAAATGCTGCGAAAAGCCAACCTCGCTCTCGGCGGCTCGCTCGATAACGCAATTGTTCTTACGCCGGAAGGGATGCTCAACGAAAATCCGCTCCGCTTTCAAAATGAGTTTGTGCGCCACAAAATTCTCGATATTATCGGTGATCTCACACTGGTCGGGATGCCGATTCTCGGAAAAATCACAGCGGAAAAAAGTGGACACGCAGTTCACGCGTCATTGATGAGCCGTCTGCTTAAAACTGAAACTGCCTGGGAAATTGTTGAAGTTAAAGGTTAGAAGTATAAAACTCATCCTATAAGATAAATTTGACAAAGAAGTTTTGAAGAATCAACATCAAACTTTTTTCCTTAAATTCAATTATCCCAATCTTCCATATGAAATGAACCTTCTTTATCGATTCGCTGAAAAGTGTGCGCTCCGAAAAAGTCGCGTTGCGCCTGGATTAAATTTGCGGGCAGGCGTTCGGAACGGAAAGCATCGAAGTATGCCAGAGCCGATGAAAGACAGAGCGAAGGGATGCGGCTATCCATTAGTTTTTCGTTGATTGTACGCCAATCTTCCCGGTTTTCGTTTAAAATTTCGGCGAACTTGTCATCCAAAATCAGATTTGGCAGTTGCGGATTGTCGGCGTACGCGCGGCGCATCTCTTCCAAAAGGGTGGAGCGAATGATACAGCCGCCGCGCCAGATGCGGGCGATGTCCGATAAATTTAACCCGTAATTTTTCTCGACCGAAACAGTTTGCAGCAGAGACATTCCCTGCGCGTAGGTAATGATAAACGAACTGAGCAGAGCGTTTTTTAATTCTTCGATTAACTGTTCGGAATCTTCGCCGACACTCTCACGGATGTTGGCGTTGCGTTGTTCATCGAGAGGATTTTCAACCGTTTGCGCGAGATGTTTGGCAGTTGCTTCTCCGATATTTGCTTTCTGCTGTTGACTGACGACGGTTTCGACCTCGCTTTCTGCGCGGGCGGCTTTCGGGCTGGTTACTAAATTGCTCGTGACGGTTTGCCCCTGCTCCGGGAGACGCGCGTCAACTTTTGGCAGGCGACTGCCGAATTTCTCCGCAATCAAAAGGCGAACTTCTTTTTGCGCGGAAATTTGGCGCATTGAAACGGCTGAATCAATGGTTGGAATCGGCACGCCGAAATCCATCGCCGCCTGCGAAGTCCATTTGCCGGTTCCCTTCTGCGCGGCTTTGTCGAGAATCATCTCAACGAGCGGTTTATTTGTTTCATCGTCGCATTTTCGCAACACTTCCGCCGTGATTTCCACCAGAAATGAATTGAGTTCCGAGTCGTTCCATTTGGCGAAAGTTTCGGACATTTCGGTGTAATTCATTTTCAAGACGCGAAACATAAAATCGTAAGTTTCTGCCAAAATTTGCATCAAGCCGTACTCGATGCCGTTATGCACCATTTTAACGAAATGTCCTGCCGAACCCGCGCCCATATACGCAACGCACGGCTCGCCGCCAACTTTCGCGGAAACGGCTTCGAGAATCGGGCGAACGTGTTCAAAAGATTCTTTATTTCCGCCGGGCATAATGCTCGCGCCGTGCCGCGCGCCTTCTTCGCCGCCCGAAACACCGACGCCGATAAATTCGATTCCCTTATCGGCAAGATATTTTTCGCGCGTCTCCGTGTCGGTGAAATGCGAGTTGCCCCCGTCAATAATAATGTCGCCTTTTTCAAGGTGCGGCAACAGATTTTCAATCACACCGTCGACGATTTTGCCCGCCGGAACCAGCAGCATAATTTTTTTGGGCGAGTCCAGACTTTCGACAAACTCCTTTATACTCTCCGCCGCCGCGATTTTCATTTTCGCGCCTTCTTCCAATAAAAGCTGCCGTTTTGCAGAGTCCAAATCAAACCCGACGCAGGCAAATCCGTGTTCCGCGACATTAAGCAGAAAATTTCTGCCCATCGTTCCCAAACCAATCATTCCGAATTGTGCATTTTCCATAATTTTGATTATACTTCCCAAATTTCCGCCAACGTCAAATCGGTTTGCCAATTTTTTCCGTTTTCTTCAAATGTCCACCAAGCCGACAAAACCATTTGCGCGAAAGCCCATTTTCTTAAATCCTGCGGCTGGATGGCAAAGGCTTCGGAAAATTGCCGAACGGCAACGCTTAATTTTTCTTGTACATTCGTGTCAGACGCGAGCCACCAAAGATGATTGTTCAAAAAAACGCTAATTTCATAACCGATATCGCCGACGATGCCTTTCGGATCTATCGCCAGAAACGGTTCGCGAAACGCTGATAAGATATTTTCGTGATGCACATCGCCGTGAATGAGAAATTTGTGTTTTGAAGCAAAGCTTAATTGTTCGTAAAATCCGCGTGCTTTGTTTTGAAACTTGGATGGAAAACTGGTTGTTGCTGACTTTGCAAAAAAGTTTTCAAACCATTCATCGAGCCTTCGGAAAGGAGAATTCGGCGGTGATTCTTTTAAAAGTGCGCGTACGATTGGGATGGCAATTTCAACCGCCTTGGCTTGGTCTCGGCGGCAAATCTTCTTTAAGTTTTCGCCCGGCGTTAGTTTTTCCAAAAGTATTGCCTTAAGACTCGCATCTGACTCAAGAAGTTTAACCGCGCCGTCGCCATTGGCGATTTTCAGAAACCTGGCTTCGTTAAAGATTTCAGGAGTATTTAACGGCAAGGCAATCTTTAAAACCGCTTCACCGCCATCCGCGCAGACGCCCGGCGCGACATAATTATACGATAAGTTTTGAAAAGGCTTTGCTGCACTGAACGACCACTTGTTTTCGATTTCTTTTATTATTTGTGGCAAATCATTCAACCACCGCTCGCCCGATTCGCCGCATAAATCCAGAGTGTTTTGCAAAAATTTTTTGGGCAGTTCAACTATAAAATTTTCATTCATTCTTCTTGACGAGTTTAACTTGCCTGGTAGATTCTAAACAAATGGAAAATTTAATTGAAGCAATTCGTCCGACAACATTTATTGAATCAAAAAGTTTATCGAGATTATTCGATGCGGACATTACGATTGCTGCCGAAACATTTCAGCACACGGGAAGTTTTAAGTTTCGCGCCGCTTACAATGTCGCGCTCAATGTTCCAAATTCTCATATTATTACGGCGTCATCCGGCAATTTCGGGCAGGCTTTGGCTTTAGCGTGTCAGATTTTGAACAAAAAATGTACGGTTGTAATGCCGGACACTTCAGCAAAAGTAAAAGTTGAAGGCGTAAAATCTTTTGGCGCGACGGTTGATTTAGTCGAGACAAGCAAGATCGGACGCGTCGAGCGAGTTGATCAATTAATGCGGGAAAACCCGGAGGCTTATCGCGCCAGCGCTTATGACGATTTCCTGGTCATCGAAGGCAATGCGACTTTAGGCGTGGAAATCGCTAAAAGCGGAAAGCAATTTGATTTTTTAGTTTCACCGGTTGGCGGCGGCGGGCTCGTTTCGGGAATAATTACAGGTTTGTGCCGCCATGGAAGCACGGCAGAAGTGATTGGTGCGGAGCCGCGACTTGCAAATGACGCGGCGCGTTCTTTGAAGGAAGGAAAAATTGTCAATAACGAATACGAACCGCAAACAGTCGCTGACGGCGCGCGAACTTTGTCGCTCGGCTTACATAACTGGAACGTAATTAAAACCGGCGTTAAAGAAATAATTGAAGTTTCAGAGGAAAACATCAAAGAAGCGGTAAAAATTTTATTTACCTATTCAAATTTAAAAGTTGAACCGACCGGCGCGCTAAGCCTTGGAGCAGTCTTGGAAAATCCGAAACAATTTGATGGGAAGAAAGTTTGTTTAATCGTCAGCGGCGCAAATGTTGATATGAAAGTGTATAAAAAAATTCTGGAGAGTTAGATTGAGATGATTTGCAATTTCAAGATTTCATTCTGATCATTTTTCGACGCAGAAAATCTAAAGCGGCTTGGCTCGCCCGCCAGCGAATCAAATGACGGTCGCCCGGCAAATTCAATTTGATGTATTTTACCTCCTCTTGACTGGCGTAACCGATAAAAACCAAACCAACCGGTTTCTCTTCTGTTCCGCCCGCCGGACCGGCGATTCCGGTAACTGAAATTGCAAAATCCGTCTCGCTTTGTTCAAGTAAATTTTTTGCCATTGCTTCAGCGACTTCAGCGCTGACGGCTCCAAATTTTTCAATCAAATCAGAAGGAACATTTAATGTGCGAATTTTTGCCGTGTTCGCATAAGCGACAACGCCTTCAACAAAAAATTTTGAAGAACCGGGGATTTCTGTCAGCCTTTGCGCGATCAAACCGCCCGTGCAGCTTTCCGCCACACTGAGGGTTTTTTCGCTTTCGATTAGAAGCCGTCCGACAACCTCTTCCATTAATTCGCCGTTGACGGAAAAAACCGCGATGCCGAGTTTTGCAACTATTTTGTCAGCTAAATCCTTGAGCATTTGATCGGCTTCGTCTTCATTTTTGCCCTGCGCGGTTAATTGAATTTCCACTTCCGAGCGATTAAAAAGTGTTGAAGTCTGCGGATTTTTATACTGCGTGTAAACGGGCGCGATTATTTCGTCAATCGCCGATTCGCCCATTCCCGTTACTCTTAAAACCTTACGTTTGACGAAAATTTCGCCGGCTGTTTGTTTGAGTTTTGGAAGAACAAAATTTTCAAACATCGGCTTTAACTCTCGGGGCGGTCCGGGCAGAATAATCAAATATTTATTATCTATTTCGACTGCCATTCCGGGAGCCGACCCGTTTGGATTCGGCAAAACGTCTCCATCCTCGATAATAAACGCCTGGCGTTTATTTATTTCCGGCATTTCACGGTTCATTTTCAGGAATTTTTTAGAAATGCTGGCAAGAATATCTTCTCGAAAAATTAATTTTCTGCCAATTGCCTCCGCCGAAATTTTTCGCGTAATATCGTCTTCAGTCGGACCCAGTCCGCCGGTTGTAATCACTATGTCAGAACGACTTATAGCGTCTTTAATTGTTTCCTTAAGTCGAAGTTCATCGTCACCGACGATAATTTTCAACTTCACTTCGATCCCGATTTCATTAAGCTTTTCGGTCAGCCAGAGGCTGTTGGTATCAGTTTTTGTTGGAGTGAGAAGTTCTGAGCCAATCGCGATAATTTCAGCGGAGAGCATATTTTGATGAAGATTGATAAATGTAAATTGTTAAATCAAAAAACTGCCTGAATGATCATTGTTTTCGGTCATAAATATCGTGCAGAACTTCCGAAATCGGCTTGCGATTAACAAACGGATCGGCATTCGGCTCTTCTGTCATTCGTTTATTTTGAGTATTTCTGTTTTCAAAATTTTGAGTGTTGATCTGTTCCGAATGATTTCTGCCGTTTTGTGAAGCAAATTCTTCCGAATTTTGGACTACGCTTTTCGGCGCCGCATTGTCCGCATTTACAATGGCAAGTTTATCGAGCTGCGCTTTTTGTTCAAGCATTGCCTGTTCTTTTTTGCCTTCGAGTTCTTTTAACTGAAGACGACTGTTTTCCAAAATAATTTTCCCGCGATTTCGACGGGCGCGTTCGAGGGCGCGGACAGCGCTGGAAGTTTGCGGGGCTTCTGACGGTTCGCGTTCTATTTTTCGTAGAATCCGGGCGTAATTGCGCAGATCCGGTGAAGGATAAACGTAGGAAGATTCATCCGCCTTTTCATTTTCGGTAACGTAAGCCAGATGGCTGATCGCCGATTTATGATCGCCGATTTTGTTGTAGAGCGCGCCCAGAGTAAAATAAACGAGCGGCGGCGCGCCGTTCATCATTTGCAAAATGCGTTCGCCGCGAACGATTACTTCCTGCACTTCAAAACCGAACCAGCGACGCTCGTCATCACGCAAAACTTCGTTTGCCGACAGATAAAATTCAAAAACTTCTCGCGTCCCATTTCGTGAGGGTTGCGAGAATGTTTTCCACAAAAAATAAGCAAATATTCCAAAGAAAAATATTACAAACATTGGGAAACCTGCGATATAGAGCATTGTGCCAATCAAACCGAACGCCAGCGCATATTGCGAGTTTTCTTTTAGCGCCCCTGATTTTCTTTTCTGTAATTTGTTATCCACGCTTTTCAAAAAGTTTTTATAAAAACTTTTGATTAAACTTCTGCGGTATCACTATTTTTTGAATCTGGCTGATCTTTTGACGATTTCGTTTGAGAATCATCCACATTCGTTTTTTTCGTATTTTCTTTATGTTCATTTGGGCGCGTCGCGTTTTTGGCATCGGCATCCATCTTTAACCCGAACTGCGCGAGGACATCCATCATTTTTCCAAGCACCGCGGAAGGCGAATTAAGGATAAACGAAAATGTTTCGCCCAGAGCGATTGCTTCGAGCTGGACAAGCGACGCTATTTTTTTTTCGAGCGGAAATTCTTCAAACTGCTTTCGATACTCTTCCGCCATTTCTTCGTCTTTCGGTTTTTCTTCTTTCTTTTTTTTGCTGGTCATTGCGACAACTTCTCCCGATTTTTCAAATTTTACTTGGCACGAAAGGCGTTCGCGGTTTTTGCGCCGACTTACCGACAGCTGTTTAATCTCGGCGCCGGTCGGTTCGCTCAGAAACTCTATTCCGTGTGTGATTCGCATTTCGCATGAATCACATTCCCCGATTCTTCCGCATTCGGCTTCAACTTCGATACCCAAACGCCGCGCCGCGTCAAATAAATATGTTCCGACGGCAACCACACCGTCTCTGTTTTCCCGCTCAAATTTTATTTCAGCTTCTGTCATAATTATTTTTAAACACTGACATTATATTTAAACACTGACCACCGATTTTACGCGAATCTTTGGCTGCGCGCCTGGTGCCGCACGGTGTAGAGAGTTTTCCTTCGCCTGGCATTCCGCGCACACACCCAAAATGCGCAGAGAGTGGTGCGTCAATTTGAAACCGAATTTATTCGCCATCAACTCCTGCAGAGCTTCGAGTTCCGCCGAGAAAAATTCGATAACTTCGCCGCATTCGGTGCAAATCATATGATCGTGATGCTCTAAATTGTAATGATGTTCGTAGTATGTTTTACCATCTCCGAACCGAACTTCGCGGGCGAGACCGGCTTCGGTCAAAAGTTTCAGAGTGCGATAAACGGTCGTGTGTCCGATGCTCGAATCCTCTTTTTGGATAAACCAATACAAATCTTCGCTCGACAGATGTTCTTCGGTGCGCAGGAAAATCTCCAGAATCAAATCTCTCTGCGCGGTGCGCCGCAAACCTGACTTTTGAATATGTTCAAGGAAAATTTGCTTTTCCTTCTGAAAGTCCTTTTCTTTGACCGTCATAATCGAATGTTTTTCAGTGTAATTACTTGATTTACATTTAATTTTATTTTAACACTTGATATTTTTTTTCGCCAACAGCATTTTATTTTGCATTTCGGCGATATTTTTTTGGTCGACTCCGCGCACTTCTGCTAGATGCAGCGAGCGAAATCCGAGTTGCAGATAGACTTCCAGAATGTCTCTGGAAACGGTTTCCTTTATTATTTGCAGATGATTTTCCAAAGTTTTAACATCAACCCGCGCGAATGTGCCGGTTAAAGCCTCAGAAGTGTTTTGTGTATTCAGATTTTCGACTGTGCTTTTAACGAGCGGCATCAACATTTTCCGCGCTTCAGTTTCGTCCAGACCGCATCTGGTCAGCATCTCGATGGCAACATCAATTAATGCCACAAGATGACCGCACGCCGTAACTGCCGATGCGTGATACAAAATTTTATATTCGGTTTTGACTGAAAAAGATTTTCCGCCTAAATCAAGCACTATTTTCTCCGCGATTAAAACCGCTTCCGGGTCGCCTTCGACACAAAAATAAGCGTCCGCAAAATGTTCCGCGCCCGTTACCGCCTCGCTGATCGAGACGAGGGGGTGAATCGAGCCGACTCTGCATCCGATCTCATTTAACACTTTTAAGTCTTTCGAGGAAAGCGAGCCGCTGGTGTGAAAAACATATGGCTGACCGCGCAGCTTTTTGGCTAACTCTCCGGCGACTTTTTCAATTTCAGAATCGCCGGTCGTTATAAATATTATTTCCGAATTAATCTGAGAGTAATCGTTTACAAATAATTCTTTGGGCGGCGCATTCAAAAATTGTGCAACGTTCAATTCCTTTCTATTTCTGAAAAACAAATTTTCAATTTTATATTTTTTTTTTGCCAGAGCAATCGTCAACGCCCCTCCAACCCTTCCGACACCAATAATTGAAACACTTTTCATACTCTTAAAAAAATAAGTTAAACCAAAAAATAAAACAAACCATCTAATTTTTATGCCTGGAAAAAATACTGATTAATATTCTTAAAAATCGACCCGGCGTGCGGCAAGTTCTTTAAGCGTCGAGACTTAATTTTTTGTAATTTATTTAATAAGTTTTCACAACTTAATTTTGCTAATCGGCATCAGAATAATATTGCTTTTACAAGTTAAATAAAGATAAAATTTTTAAACTATCGAAAAGGATTCGTTCAGGAGGCAAAATGCGAAAAGGTTCAATTCGTAAATTTAGTGCGTTTTTAGCGCTTTCAGCCATTTGGTTCAGCGCTTTATCATTTTATCCGGCGAGCATCGCGGCGCAGACGACAGCGGAAAAGGCGGAAAAAAAATCGAGTAAAAAAGATAAAAAGAAAGAAGATCAGAATAAAGAGAAAGCAGTTTCACAAGTCCAACCGAACACCAGCAAAATACTTTCTCAAAAAGAAGATCCGGCGTTAATCGGCAAGCGGAAGATTAACGGCGGTTCGGACAAATTTTTCGGCTGGCTCGGCGGTTCGCAGGAAAAGGAAGTCGCGCTCGGTAGAATGCTTTCAATCGAAGTTGAACAGCAGGCAAAGCTTGTTGAGGATCCGATTGTAACTGAATATGTCAATCGCGTCGGTCAAAATATTGTTCTTCACTCTGATTCAAAAATTCCTTTTACGATTAAGGTGATTGACAGCGATGAAGTCAATGCTTTTGCCCTTCCGGGCGGTTTTTTCTATGTCAACAAAGGTTTGATTTTAGCTGCCGATAACGAATCTGAACTCGCCGGCGTGATGTCGCACGAAATCGCGCACGTCGCGGCGCGGCACGCGATGGAAAATCAGGGTAAAGCCAGCGCATTGAATTATGGAATGCTTGCCGGCATTATCTTCGGCGGCGGAATCATCAGCTCGGTTCTACAGAACGCGGGCGGAATTACCGGCGCGCTGGCGATGCTGAAATTCAGCCGCGGCGCGGAAGAAGAAGCTGATAAACTCGGCGTGCAGTATCTTTACGCATCCGGATATGATCCGACTTCGATGTCCACGATGTTCGAAAAACTGGCTTCCAAGAACAAGAAAAAACCTGGTTCTGTAAAAAAACTTTTCTCGTCGCATCCGCAATCAATCGAACGTCGGGATTCGAGTTTGGCATTGGTGGCGCGTTTTCCTGAACAGGAAGAATATGTTATCAGCACTTCCGAATTCCAGCGCGTCAAAGCACATCTGATGCGTCTGACAAATTCCAAAGCTCTGGTGAGCGGCGATTTCGACGAAGGCGAACCCGGAAAACCAACTCTTAAACGTCGTCAGCCAG
>JACCRD010000113.1 GCA_013813755.1 Acidobacteriota bacterium
GTTGAAGATGCCGTGCCTCTGCCGCGTGTCTCGCTGGTTTGGCACAGCGTCGCGCAGGGCGACAAGGACGAAGCGGCGCTCGATATGCTCGGTTCTGTTTTGTCCGCCGGGCGCGGTTCGCGTCTGCAAAGCAATTTGATTTACGACAAGCAATTAGCGCAGTTTGTGGGCGCGGGCAACGGTTCACGCTCAATTGCCGGAACGTTCAGCGTTACGTCTGCCGCGCGTCTGACTAAAAGTTTGGACGAAATTGAAAAAGAAATAAATGTAGAAATCGAGCGTATTAAAAACGCGCCGCCAAGCGCCGACGAAGTTGCGCGGGCTTTGAATCAAATCGAATCAGGAACGATTTTCGGTTTGCAAACCGTTTTGGGCAAAGCCGAAGCGCTTAACAGAAACGCGACGTTTTTCGGTAAACCCGATATGTTTCAACAACAATTGGACGAATATCGCCGCGTCACGCCTGCTGATATTCAGAGAGTCGCTAAAACTTATTTAACCGCTAATCGTCTGGTGATGAATTATGTTCCGCGCAAAGGCGGAGCGGCGCCGGGAAGAAATGCGGCAGCAAACAAGCCGACTTCCGTGAGTAATCAGGAAAAAAAGAAAGTCGAACCTGATATGTCGAAACTTCCCAAACCAGGAGCAAATCCAAAATTCACTTTACCGCCGATTGAAAAGATGAAACTTTCAAACGGTTTGGATGTGTGGGTTGTACGTCAGGGTGAACTGCCTTTGGTTTCGATGAATTTAGTTTTGAAATCGGGCGGGACATTCGAGCCTGCCGATAAATCGGGCGTTTCATCAATGACGGCAGCGCTGCTCGATGACGGTACAAAAACGCGCTCGGCGCTCGACATCGCCAATGGTCTGCAGGCAATTGGCGCTTCGATGGGCGCGGGTTCGAGCTGGGATTCAGCCAGCGTCTCACTTTCAACGACGACCAAAAATTTTGATCAGGCGCTTGATATTTACGCGGACGTAATCGTTAATCCGATATTTCCTGAAAAGGAACTGGAAAATGTTCGCAAAAGCGCTCTGACCGGATTTGTGCAGCGCAGATTAAATCCGAATGCCATTGCCGATGTTGTTTACGACCGCGTGCTCTACGGCGCGACCCATCCTTACGGCAGACAGCTTTCGGGAACGGAAACAACGATCACAGCATTAAAACGCAGTGATTTAGTCAGTTTTTATGAAGCAAGCTATCGCCCGAACAACGCGACTCTGGTTGTCGTCGGTGATGTTGACGGCAAAACGCTGCTGCCGAAACTTGAAAAAGCATTTGCCGGCTGGAAATCAGGCACAATTTCGGGCGGCGAGCTGCCGAGTTACGCGCCGCTTGAAAAAGCCGGAATTTATCTGGTTGATCGACCGGATGCGGCGCAATCGGTAATTTCCATTGGACAAGTCGGTGTTGATCGTAGTAATCCGGACTTTTTCCCGCTGCAAGTGATGAACTCAATTTTAGGCGGGCAGTTTATTTCGCGCGTTAATCTTAATCTGCGCGAAGACAAGGGTTACACTTACGGAGCGCGTTCGGGCTTCACGTTTCGTCGCGGCGCGGGACCGTTTTCGGCTTCGGCTGATGTGCAGACGGCGGTGACGAAACAATCGGTTGCTGAATTTCTCAAGGAAATCAATGGGATTCGCGGCACGGTTCCGGTGACGACGAAAGAACTTGAATACAACAAACAAAGCATCATTCGGCGTTTTCCGGCTAGTTTTGAAACTGTCGGACAAATTTCCGGTCAGCTTTCAAACCTGATCGTTTATAATTTGTCTGATTCGTATTTCAACGAATACATCCAAAAAGTAAACGCCGTTACACTGGCGGACGTTAACCGTGTGGCAAACAAGTACTTAACGCCGGACAAAATGGCAATTGTTATTGTCGGCGACAAAAAAGTAATCGAGACGGGACTTAAAGAACTCGAGTATCCAATCGTTTATCTCGATACCGAAGGCAATCCGGTTCAATAATTCAGAGTGAAAACTTTGAAATTTCTAAAAAGGCAAGGTTGAAAAATCTTGCCTTTTTTAATTTGAATTTTTGAAATACACTGTTAATAAGGTAAATAAGTATGAAAAATTTAATTTGTTATCTGACAGTCGCGCTCGGTTTATTGATTGTTTTGTCGATTCCGATTCCTGCGCAAACCGCCGCAATTGAAGGAAATTGGCTCGGCACACTTGAAACGAGCGGTGTGAAATTAAGGCTCGTATTAAAAGTGACAAAAGCCGCCGACGGTTCGCTTACCGCTAAAATCGACAGCATTGATCAGAGCGCGAACGATTTAGTGGTGGATTCATTCAGCGGACAAAACAAGTCAGTTCATTTTGAAGCGAAAAAATACGGGATGAGCTATGAAGGCACGCTCAATGAAAAGGGCGACGAAATTAGCGGAACGTTCAAGCAAGGTCCGGCTTCGCTGCCACTGATTTTCAAACGCACGACCGTTGCTATTAAATCTGGTCGCCCGCAAGATCCGCAAAAACCTTATCCATACGACGAGGAAGAAGTTACTTATGAAAACAAAAAAGATGCGGTAAAACTAGCCGGAACACTGACTCTACCGCCCGCTAGGGGAGGAAAACACCCGGCGGTAATTTTAATTACCGGCAGCGGTGCGCAGGATCGTAACGAAACTATTCTCGGACATCGCCCATTTTTAGTATTGGCTGATTATTTAACGAAACGTGGAATCGCCGTTCTGCGCGTGGACGACCGCGGAATCGGCGGTTCTTCGATGGGTTCGCAGGCGGCAACTAGCGAGAACTACGCGGGCGATGTCCTTGCCGGAATCGAATATCTTAAAAGCCGAAAGGAAATTAATCCGAAACAAATTGGACTCATCGGTCACAGCGAAGGCGGAATGATCGCGCCGCTCGCCTCTGTTCGCTCAAAAGATGTTGCGTTTATCGTTTTAATGGCTGGCACGGGACAGACGGGCGAAGACGTGCTTTATACGCAAAGCGCTCTGATTCAAAAAGCTGGCGGAGCGACAACAGAATTGATAAGGCTGAATACCACCGCGCTGAAAAACATTTTTGCGATAATGAAAGCTGAACCCGACAACTCACGCGCGGAAAAGCGCATTCGTGAAACGCTCGAAAAACAAATGAGTGGCTTAAACGAAGAACAGCGAAAAATTTTCGCGCCCATTAAAGTCGCTGCCGAAAGCCAAATTCAGAGCACACTATCGCCTTGGTTTCGTTATTTTGTTACTTACAATCCGCGCCCAACGCTTGAAAAAGTAAAGATTCCGGTGCTGGCGATCAATGGCGAGAACGATTTGCAGGTTTCATCAAAAGAGAATTTGGAAATAATTGCCACTACATTAAAGAAAAGCAGAAATAAAGATTACACAATCAAATCTTTTCCGAAACTTAATCATTTGTTTCAAACAAGTGAAACCGGTTCGCCGGGTGAATACGCTACAATCGAAGAAACAATTGCGCCAATAGTTTTGGAAACGATTGGCGATTGGATTGTGAAACGAAGGATTGTGAAATAAATGTTGACTAATTTTGATTAAATGAAAAGATACTTTTGATAATCAATACAATTTTGCATCTCAAAAATTAAGACAAAAAAGAACGCTGGTGAATTATAACCTACCAGCGTTCTTTTTGTTTCAATCAAATTTATTTAACTGGCAAGCGCTTGCAGTTGTTCAGCATAAGGCGGGTCAAACCCGAAATGTTTGTATGCAGCATCAGTGGCAATGCGTCCGCGCGGCGTGCGATTCAGAAAACCAATTTGAATAAGATAAGGTTCGATTACTTCTTCGATCGATTCGCGGTCTTCGCTGATTGAAGCCGAAATTGTGCCGACACCGACCGGTCCGCCCTCAAACTTTTCGATAATACTTAAAAGCAATTTGCGGTCAACTTCATCAAGTCCAAAACGATCAACTTCCATTTCGTCCAAACCGCGCTGCGCTAATTTTCCGGTAATTCGTCCGTCGCCCAAAATTTCTGCAAAATCACGCATCCGACGTAGCAGACGATTGGCAATGCGCGGAGTTCCGCGTGAACGTTTGGCAAGTTCTTCGGCGCCTGATCCTTCAATTTCGACACGCAAAATTTCTGCCGAGCGATGAATAATAATCTCCAAATCTTTTTTTGAATAAAAATCCAGATGATTGACAATTCCGAACCTTCCGCGAAGCGGTGCGGAAATCATTCCGGCACGAGTCGTCGCGCCGACGAGCGTAAATTTCGGCAGCTCCAGCCGAATCGAACGCGCCGCTGTTCCTTCGCCAATCATCAAATCCAAGCTGTAATCTTCCATTGCCGGGTAGAGAATTTCTTCGATCTGCGGACGAAGCCGATGAATTTCGTCAATAAACAGCACGTCGCCTTCCTGCAAATTGGTTAAAACCGCCGCCAAATCACCGGACTTTTCAACCGAAGGCGCGCTGACCATCTTTAGGTTTGCGCCGATTTCGTTGGCAATAATTACCGCTAAACTTGTTTTGCCAAGCCCCGGCGGTCCGAAAAGGAGAACATGGTCGAGAGCTTCGCCGCGCCGCAGTGCCGCTTTCAAAAAAATTCTTAAATTATTGACAATTTTTGTCTGCCCGATATATTCATCCAATTTTTTTGGACGCAAACTCTGCTCCGCCGAAACATCTTCAAGCGTTGCCTGCCCGACAATTAAACCGTTTTGCCGGACAGGACTTTCTACTAATTCAATAGCCATTAGTGTTCCCCTTTTAATTTTTATTGTAAATCCACTTTACTATTTACAATAACGTGTTTCAACTATGAAACACGTTATAATAAAAAAAGACGTGCGAAAAATAAATTAAGTTATGCAGCTAATTTTAATTTAACCGGCGCGCTTTGTTCCCTTTTACTGTCCTCAATATTTTCGTCGATATTTTTTGCCTTTGACAAAGCAGTCAAAGGATAGTTGAGCTTTCCGACGAGCCAACGCCGGTAAACCTCCGCTTCTTCGAGTTTCCCCGTCCAACGCGCTCGGTCGAGCATTGTTAAAGCCATTTCAAGCGAATGGTGCTGCCCGGCGCGGTCTTGATTATTCGCAAAGTAACGATATGATTCTTCCAAATTTCGGACGCTTTTTTGCGCCGTCAAAACATCTCTGAAACCGAGTTTTCCAAGAAAATGTTTTGAATAAATGTTCATCGGATGTGCAGTCGAAGTATAAAGATCAAAATAATTATCGATTAAACCTTCACGCTGCAAAACTGAACCGACATAACTTGGTTTCGCACCGGAAATTGCCGAAATTGATTCGATTTCAGTCGTGCCGGAGTTATAAAGTGACAAGATCATCTCTTTTTTGCTCTGAATTGTTGGCTCTTCTTCTGTTTCAAATAAGTTTAGATTTGTATTTTTAGACATAATTTTAGATTTCTCCTTTCTTGTCAATTTAGATGTTTCATCTGTGAAACAAGTTGCTTCAAAGCAGCTTTTTTATTACTAATTTTAGAAATGTAACTCATTGCTTAGAAAGCATTTATAGATTAACCTAAAATTATTTGCTTGAATAAAAAAATGGGAAGTTATATCTTAGAAAAAGGCAAAAAGGGCGATAAAAAATGACAAAAATTACTGTTGAGTTTGATAAAGAACAAGTCAGAGAAAGTATCGAAAAAGGCGCGCGCGCCAAGTGGTGGCAGAGAAAAGGAATCAAAGCCAAAAACTTCAGATACATTGACAAAGACGGTAAACAAATTATGGATGAACAGCACTTGGCGCGAATCAAATCGTTAGTTATTCCTCCGGCGTGGAGGCATGTGCGAATCGCGCCCGAACCGCGCAGCAAAATTCAGGCTATCGGAATGGATACTTCAGGTCGCATACAATATCTTTACAACCCGAAATTCAGGGCGATTCAGGAGCAAAAAAAGTTCCAAAAAATTGAGAAGTTTGGTACCCACCTGCCAAAGCTTCGAGCAATTACCAATGAACACATCGCGCTTGAAGGCTTCCCGCGCGAAAAAGTTTTAGCAGTAATGATGCGGCTTATTAATTCGCTTTATATCCGGATGGGTTCGGCAAAAAGCGTTAAACATTACCGCACTTTCGGCATTACGACGCTGCAAAACAGGCATCTGACAATCGAGTGTGGCGGCAAACTGATCTTCAATTTTGTCGGCAAACACCACGTTGAACACCGAAAAATACTAGTTGATAAAGAGCTTGCCGATATTATGCAGGAATTGAAAGCCATCGGCGGAGCGAGAAAATTGTTTAATTATCTGGATGAAAACGGCAAGCCGCATCCAATAAAACCAAAAGACATAAACGAGTATTTAAAACAAATAACCGCGCCGGAGTTTTCTGCCAAAGACTTTCGCACTTGGGGCGGAACGCTGATGGCGGCATTGGAACTTGCTGAACTCGGCAAAGCCGACGAAGAAAAAATGTTGAAGAAAAACATTCTGAAAGCCGTGAGAAAAGTTGCCGAGCAGCTTGGCAACACGCCAACCGTCTGTCGCGGTTCGTATATTCATCCGACAGTTTTAAAGTCTTATGAAGCGGGAATAACTCTCGATAAATTTACGATAAAAAGGGGAAGACAAATCAAGCGTATATATGCAGAATTTGAGCCGGAGGAAATAGCTCTGATGAAACTTTTTCAGAGCGTTGCTTAAGTAAAGTAAATTGAAACAGCTTTTGCACGATTTCGTTTATTTTACAACACCGCGCTTGGAAGTCTCGATAAAATCTATTAACAAATCGACTTCCGCGCAGTCTTTAATTTCTTCTTTTATTTTTTCAACCGCCTGCGTCGTATTCAATTTAGCAGAGAGCAAAAGATGATAAGCGTGGTGGAGTTTTTCGATTGTGTCACGCGCATAACCGCGCCTCTTTAATCCTAAACGATTTAGTCCATAGCATTTAGCGTGATTTCCCTGACTTATCGCAAACGGCATCGCATCTTTTACGATGACTGAATAACCGCCGATGAATGCTTCAACTCCGACTCTGCAAAATTGATGAACGCCGGAATACGCCCCGATATTCGCGCGATTTTCGATTGTGACGTGCCCGGCTAAAGTCGCGGCGTTCGCCATTATAACTTCGTCGCCGATTTTACAGTCGTGCGCGACGTGCGCCTGCGCCATTAATAAACAATCATCACCGATTTTTGTTAAACCACCGCCGCCGGAAGTTCCGCGATGAATGGTGACAAATTCGCGTATGTGATTTCGTTTTCCGATTTCCGTGGTGGTTTCCTCGCCGTCATATTTTAAGTCCTGCGGCGCAAGCCCGATTGAAACAAAAGGGAAAATGCGGGTTTCATCGTCAATCGAAGTTTTTCCGTCAATAACAACGTGCGATTCCAGATGAACCCGTTCGCCTAAAATCACTTGTTCGCCAACGATTGAGAAAGCTCCGATAAAACAATCCGCGCCGATTCGCGCCTTTTGATTGACGATTGCTGTTGAATGTATAAAAGACATTTTTATCAGCGGAATGCGAATTTTATCTCGTATTCCGTTAAAAGTGAATTGAAGTTCGAGTTCTGTTGGTTAAGGTCTGTCGCCGATAATGCACATAATTTCGGCTTCGGCGGTGATGTTACCGTCAACTTTTGCAAGTCCGCGCATTTTTTGAACTTTGCTTCCGATTCGGATCGCCGTAACTTCTAAAACCAAGGTGTCGCCCGGAACAACCGGACGGCGGAAACGCGCTTTATCGATACCGCTGAAGAATGGAAGTTTATTGCTGCGATCTGCAAATTCTCTAAGCGCAAGAATCGCGCCAACCTGCGCGAGCGCTTCTATTTGCAAAACGCCGGGCATTACGGGCGCGGCGGGAAAATGTCCGCTAAAAAAATATTCGTTAATGGTGATTTGTTTGATACCGACGATTTTTTGGCGCGGCACAAGTTCAATGATTTTATCAACGAGCAGAAAAGGATAGCGATGCGGCAGTATTTCTTGAATGGCGAGTGAATCAAGAACAATCATACTTTAAAAATATAAAGGCAGAAGCCAGAAACCGGCAAATTAGTTTTACCGATTTCTGACTTCCTATTAATTTAGTTTTAAGAATTATTATTTTGCAGCCGCAGTCGTGCCTGCTGGACGAGCGTTATAAAAAGCGATAAATTCTTTGGTGACATCGTGCTTTTCGTCAAATGCCATCAGGATACCCGCTTCTTCGAGCTTTGTTCCGTCAAGAATTACGGCATAGCCTTTTTCTTTAGCAAATGACTGCATCGCCTTCATCACATCGAGCCAGACCGGACCGACAACTGTCTGACGACGACGGTCAAGACGCGCTTTCAAATCTTCCTGCTTGAATTTAAAGTCACGTCCCAATTTTTCATATTCTTCAGATTTGGCGCTGACGGTTTGTTGAGCAACCGGAACTTTTCCATCCTGAACTTGCTTCTGCAAAGCCTTCAGTTCATTTTCCAATGTCTGAATCTTTGTATACATAGTCTGCAGTTCCGCTCCAGGCGTTTTGAACTCGCCTTCGAGACTGGTTGACGCCGTTACAAGTTTGGTAATTCCCGCTTTGGGGTCTTCAAAAACAAATGTATTTACTAAACCAATTCTGGTGGTTGGCGCTGCGGCTTGCGCAAAAGCTGATACCGCGAGGAAAGCCGCAAACACAAAACTAGCGGCGACTAAACGAAATGTTTTCATTATTTAATACTCCTTAACTTTATAGAAAGAATTTGTCATTAACTGATTATTCTTATTTGAAACTATTTTACTCGAAATTGTTGCTTGCGATTTTACAATTTATCAAATGATAATTTGCCTAAAGCTTTCAAAAAACTCAACAATTAATTTTTATATCAATCGTCGAAAAATTTAGAATGTTCGTCCGACTGAAAAACGGAAACCGCTTCTTTTTCCGGGTAGACGTAAGCCCGGTACTTCTTCGGTAAGTCCGAATTTTCCGTTTGGATTATAAAAATAGATTAAGCGAAACGGCACATTGACAACCGGTACTTGGACGCGCAGTTCCAAACCGATGCTTGAACGAAAATCGCCAAATTTATTAAAGGCGGCGTTATCGACTTCGAGCAGCGAGTTTGTTTGCGCTTCTCCGCGCAGGAAAATCTGCTGCAAACCTTCCGGAAGACTCGTCGGACAACCAAAGCGATTGCCGCGACAAAAGACTCGGACGAATTCTTCTCTGGTCAAGACGTGATTTTCACGAATCAGCAAATTTCCAAAGCCGCTTTCAAAATTAGCATTATTTCTCAGAGCGAGTCCGGTAAGCGTTCCCGCTCCAACAAATGTGTCATCCGCCAAAAAAGTACTATTTATAGTTTGTGTGCCTGTTTTACGTAAATTAAAAACCGTGCCGACATCGGCAAAGGCGGCAAGACTGACTGGTCCGAAAATTGGAATACGATATTCAAAATTTCCAAGAAGCTGCGTGTCGCCGCCGATGAACTGAAAGTTTCTCGAAATTTGTGCCGGATTTGCTCCGCTCGCGCCGGTAAATGTTCCGAGCTGCGCCAATTGACCGGCTAAATCGCTGTTAATGCTCGGAATCGCGCTTGCCGTGCCGCTCGCGCTGCTTGCGGCAATTACATTTCGGGTTGTAACAAATCCGTTGTATGGGGCAATCGGACCAATCGAACGCGCTTCATAACCGCGAAGATCCGATTCGCTTCCTAAAAAGTAACGTTCATAAAGCGGAACACCGCCGACAAAAGCTAATGAATTAGCGTTTCTGATTTTTTCGGTAGTACCGAAACTACCGATTGTTCCCGCCTTAATTCGATAGCCGAAAACTTCTGCGTTACTTGATCTTTTTCGACGAACCGGAATAAATTCGCTGTATTCAACGGTCGGCTGATAAGTTCTGACATCACCGCCCAAACCGGCGACCGCAAAAGTAGCAGTCAGTTGTCTTCCGCGCAAAGTATCGATCCCGTTTGCCGATGGCTGCCTTCCGTCATAGACAAAAGTCGGCGTAATGCGGCTGGTGATAATATTCGGCTGCGCGAAAACAACCGGAACGCCCTGTGTCGGATCAATCTGATTGATTTTTGGATCAGTAATCGAAGTCGCTGAAAATTGATAAGTCAGTCCAATGCGGGAAAGTCTGGAAAAACTTCGCTTCGGCAAAAATTCGGTCAGCGGCGAGGTCGCAAAAACGGATACGCCGTAAGTGTTTTGCGTAAATAGATTATTCTCATCGGTTGTCAGTGTTCCGTTTGGATTTTGGGCATCAAAAAATAAATCCTGGTTTGGTGAAAGAAATGTTCCTTCACCAAAGAATTTGTAACTGCTGGCGAAAAGCGAAAAGCCGACCGAAATCGGACGGTCTTTGAAATAAGGTTCCTGAAAAGTAATTTGCAAATTTCGTTGCCGATTGCCGAAACCGGCTTGGAATGAAAGAGTTTCTCCGCGTCCGAGAAGATTGTTGGTCGAATATTCCAAGCCGAAAAATGAACCGCCGATGCCCGAAACGCCGCCGTTCAAAGAAATCTGTTGTCTGCCTTTCTCTTTAACTTTGACAATCGCGTCAACTTCGCCCTGCTCTTCATCGGTGCGAACTTCAACGTCCTCATCTTTATTCAACGGATCAAAATATCCGGTCTGGTTAAGACGCAAAACTGATATGTCAACAAAATTTTGATTATAAATATCGCCTTCGTTAAGCAGAAATTCACGCCGTAGAACTTGGTCTCGCGTGAAAGTGTTGCCGGTAAATTCCAGACGGCGCAACCTGAATTGTCTGCCTTCGTTAATCGTAATCGTTAAATCAACAATACCTTCATTTGCATTAGCCGGATTGTCCTTAAATTCAGGATCAAACTCAGCGTCATACTGCACGAATCCTTGTCCGCCGTAAATTTTCCTTAAATCTTCCGTAACTGCGTCCTGAAGGCGTTTGCCGTTTAGAATTTCACCTTTCTGTAAACCAAAAACACTCAACAGCTGCTGTTCGGAAAAAATAGAGTTGCCCTGAATCTTTACTTCTCCGACCCGGAAAACTTTTCCTTCCGTGATGGGAACAATTATTCTCAAAGTATCGTCCTTCGAGCTAATCAAAGGCAGCGGCAAAGTGATTAACGGAATGAAATCAGTGCGCTTTACGCCGAGTCCGACGACTTGTGGTTCTCCGATGCGCGCCTGAAAATAACCTTTCGAGAACATATACGAACGGACATTTTTTTGCAGATCGTATTGCAGTTTTCTCAAATCGAGAATGTCCTGCCCCTGAAAACGCGAAACAAGTCCGGTTTCTTTGACAAGCTGCAGCTGACCGCGCAGTTCGCCGTCCTTAAAAACCTGATTTCCTTCAAATTCAATATCGACGATTCTTGAACGGTAGCCTTCTTCAATATTAAAAGTAACCGCCACGGAAGTCGCTGAAACTTCTTCATCGTCAACAGTAACTACAGCATTCGGATAACCTTTTGAGGCATACAATTCGCGCAATACTCGAGTCGCATTTTTGGCTTTTGACGGATCATAAACCGTTTCCTTGGAAACACCGACTCGCTGCTCGCGGAAGGCTTTTAAGATGTCCGATTCGGGAACGACGCTTGAACCTTTAAACTGCAAATCGCGGACAATCGGCAGTTCTTTGACATAAAAAATAACATTGACGCCGCCACGCACACCAGCTTCAGTTTCAACTCTTGACTCAACTTTATCAAAAAAATTGAGCGATAGAAGTTCCTTCAAGTCGCGTTCGAGCACTTGCGGACTATAAACGTCACCCTGACGAGTTTTGATATAGGAAAGTAAATCGTCATCACGCAGCCGACGATTGCCCGCAATATCAACCGATTCAACCAATTGCTGCCGCGCGACTATTTCAGCCTTCGGAGCTTTATTTGCTTTATCGACGATTTTTGCCGCGACAGACGAAGCTAAAAACGTCAAAATCAATAAAATAAATCCAAAAGCGCGAAGAGTTTGCATAAAACCTAATTCCTTATAATTGCAAGATTTTTGACTTTTATAAAACATTGGAAAAAAGCCGTAAAATATTTTTTGTTATTAATAATGTTTAACTAAAAAAGGCTTTATCGTAAAGATTTGATTACCGCACTTTGATTCTCACAACCAAATCTTGGTTGCCTCGACGAGCGGCGTGTTCCGTCCAACCAACTTCCGACCGACAAACTTTCGAATTATACAGATAAACGGGCGAAAAGGAAAAACCACATTTGCGTTAAACGAGCTTTTCCGCGTTTTGGTTAATTAAAGCTTGCAATCCGTTGAAACTTTTCGGTAAAAAATATAAGTTGTTTTCTAGTATGAGAAAGGGCAGGATTTTAGAGTTGTCGTTCGTCAAAGAGTGATAATTTTATTCTCGCCTTCATAATATTTAATAATTTTAATCTGCTCCGGAGAAGAAAAGTTATGGCAATCAGCCCCGAACTATTGGAGATTCTGCGCTGCCCGAAGTGTAAATCTAAAGTTAAAATAAAGACAGACGAAACCGGTTTGCGCTGCACAAATGCCGAATGCGCTCTGGTTTATCCGATTCGTGACGAAATTCCCGTGATGCTGGTCGAAGAAGCGACAGTGGAAAAATAATCGATGGAAAAAATGGAAAATGAAGAAAAGATTTTCCATTTTATGTTTTCCACTATGAATATCGACTGGAAAAACACCAGGCGCGTTTTGATTGTTCGTCTGCGCTCAATCGGTGATACGGTTTTGGCGACGCCTTCACTGATTGCTTTGCGCAGATTTTTGCCCGACGCGCAAATTGATATTTTACTGGAAGATTGGGTGGCGCCGCTTTTAGAAGATTCTGACCTTGTGGACAACATTATATGTGTTCCTAACAAAAACTCTCTTCCCGTTGACAAAGACAAAATGTCGGCAAAAGATTTATTGATTATTCGTTTGCTTTGGGCGTGGTCGCTTCGGGAAACAAAATACGATATCGCTTTTAACCTGCACGGCGGAACTACTGCAACGTTTTTTGTTCGCGCGAGCGGCGCACGGCATCGCGTCGGCTATAAAAATTACCAATACAATTTTCTCTACACGCATCTCGCGCCGGATTCCGCGCAGTTTTGGCAGCAGGAACAGGTTCACTCCGCCGAACACCAACTCGCGCTGCTCGGTTCGGTCGGAGTTCCGGTTGCAGACAAGCCAAAATCGCGGCTTGTTGTGACCGAAGGAGCGCGTAATTCGATTGAAAATAAACTCGCAAAATCCAAAATCCAAAATCCAAAATCCAAAATCGCATTGCTTCATCCGGCAGCTGCGTTTGATTCAAAACAGTGGGCGACGGAAAAATTCGCGCGTGTCGCCGATTTTTTGTCTGAAAAAGGTTTCAATCCGGTGGCAGTTGCCGCGCCGGGTGAACGCGAGGTTTTGGAAAATCTTAAACAAAACGCCCGAGTTCCGGTTATCACATTTGACGATTTATCTTTACCGGAGATAACAGCTTTAGCCGCTCACGCCGCGCTTTTTGTCGGCAACGACAGCGGAATCGCACACATCGCAGCGGCAGTCGATACGCCGTGCGTCGTTGTTTTCGGCTCATCAAACGTCTATCACTGGCGACCCTGGACAAATACGCCGAACGAAGTTGTTTATTCGGGCAAAGGTTCTGACAAGCAGGAATTTATTAAACAAATTACAGTTGAAAATGTGTGTAAAGCCGTTGAAAAAGTTTTGATAAGTAAAAATTTGATTAATGAAACGAAACTGAAAAGTTAAAATAGCAAACGTATGTTAAGTCAATATATTAAAGAAGCGCTTCGACAAGCTAAATACGAAATTTTATCCGACGATAAAAGTTTCTACGGCGAAATTCCGGGGTTTCAAGGCGCGTGGGCAAATGCCGCGACGCTTGAAGATTGCCGCAACGAGTTAGCGGAAGTTTTAGAAGAATGGATTCTCCTGCATCCTTTAGACAAGACGCCGCTTCCCGTTATAAATGGATTGAAATTGTCTATTGAAAGAGTTTCTGAAGCGACTTTGTAAATATTCCCAAACTAGCCCTGCGAAAATCTCTTCGATATAAGTTCTTTCATTTCTTGACACTTTCTCATTCTGCCATTAGTATTTATAGTTTCGGCTCAAACGCCTGAAGTGTATCTGTATGTTCGAATCTTTATCCGACAAATTAAAAAAGTCGCTGAAAAACTTGCGCGGTCAGGGAAAGTTGACGCCTGAGCACGTTGACATTGCTCTGCGCGAAATTCGGATGGCTCTGCTTGAAGCGGACGTTAATTACAAAGTTGCGAAAGATTTTGTTGAAACAGTGCGCGCAAAAGCTGAAGGGCAGCAAGTTTGGCAGGAATTAAAACCGCACGAGCAGGTTGTCAAAATCGTCTATGACGAACTGGTCGAACTTTTCGGTGGAACGTCTTCACGACTCGTATTTACACGGGCGATTCCTAATGTCGTAATGATTGTCGGACTGCAGGGTTCGGGTAAAACAACTTCGACGGGGAAAATCTCTAACTGGCTGGCAAAAAATCAGGAGCGCAAACCGCTTCTCGTCTCGGTTGACGTTTATCGTCCGGCGGCGCGCGAACAACTTCGCGTGGTCGGCAGCGCGGTTGGAGTCGCGGTTTATCAGGACAAAGAAACAAACGATCCGCTGACGCTCGTGCGCGGCGCGATGAAACACGCGCAGGAAACGGGTTTTGATACTTTGTTGATCGACACGGCGGGACGGCTTCATATCGACGACGATTTGATGGTTGAACTCGAACAAATCAAAGCGGAAACAAAACCGGTCGAAGTCCTTTTCGTTGCGGACGCGATGACCGGACAGGACGCGGTGCGTTCAGCCGAAGAGTTTCATAAACGAGTCGGGATTACCGGCGTCGTTTTGACGAAAATGGACGGCGATGCCCGCGGCGGCGCGGCTCTTTCAATCAAACAAGTGATCGGGCAGCCGGTTAAGTTTGTCGGTGTCGGTGAAAAATATGACGCTATCGAGCCGTTTTATCCAGACCGGATCGCCCAGAGAATTCTTGGAATGGGCGATGTTTTATCGCTGATCGAAGAAGTTCAGGGGAAAATTGACGAGGACGAAGCGCAGAAGCAGTTAGAGAAAATGACGAGTAATCAATTCACGCTCGAAGATTTTCGCGCTCAACTCGGACAATTCAAAAAACTCGGCTCGATGTCGAAGATTATGAAAATGCTGCCCGAACAAATGACGGGTGGTTTGCAGATTTCCGATGAACAGTCTGAAGAAGTCGAAGGACAGATGAAGCGCACTGAAGCGATTATCGATTCAATGACCAAACAAGAACGCCAAAATCATAAAATTCTTGATGCTAGCCGCAAAACGCGCGTTGCAAAAGGTTCCGGCTCAACAATCGCCGAAGTCAATCAATTACTTCGGCAGTATGAGCAAATGAAAAAGATGATGGCGCAGATGACTCGCGGCGGAATGCTCGGCGGTCTTGGTAAAAAGATGATGAGCGGTCTCGGCGGCGGTTTGGGCGGAATGCTCGGCGGCGGAATGAACGGTTTGAGCGGACTGCTCGGCGGTGGTGGCGGACAGGAAGATTTTGGTAATAATTACGAAGAAGCAACCGATTCACTAAGTAAAAGACTGAAGAAGAAAAAGAGACACAAAAAGAAAAGATAAAAGATAGTGCTAAGTCGTAAACGGTAAGTGGAAAGTCTTTCTTCATTTACCAATTACTACTTACCATTTACCACTAAAAAAATTATGTTAGCAATAAGTTTAATGAGAATGGGCGCGAAGAAAAAACCTTTCTACCGCGTCGTGGTTAAGGAAAAGCGCAGCAAACGAGACGGAAAATACCTTGAAAATCTCGGCACGTACAACCCGATGTCAAGTCCGGCAGAAATTAATCTGAAGCACGAACGCATCCAGTATTGGGTTTCGGTTGGAGCCCAGCCGACAGAAACCGTCGCGAGTTTGATCAAGCATAATCCGGAGCAGTCGGAAGAAGAAAAAGCGGCGGCGATCCAGGCAAAAGCGACGAAGGCGGAAGAAGAAAAAGCAGCGAGAATTGAGGCAAAAAGAGTAGAAGCCGAAAAGCTCGAAGCTGAAAGAGTAGAAGCCGAAAGGGTCGCGGCTGAAAAAGCTGCTGCTGAAAAAGCTGAAGCCGAAAGCGCAGCAAAAGCTGAAGCCGAAAGTGCAGCACAAGCTGAAGCCGAAAGCGCCGCATCTGCCGAATCTGAAGTTGCAGAACCGGAAGTAGAGACAGCAGTCGCAGAACCGACAACGGAAACAACCGAAGAAACACCGGCAGAAGCGGATAAAAAACCTGAAGACGCAGAGTAAAATCAGCTCTCGGTCTGAAAATCAAAGATGCTAAAATTCTTCCTGACCTGTCTGTAACACGCATACTTTATGAAAGAAGCGGTTGAAAAAATTATTAGCGCTCTGGTTGACGAAAAAGAAGCGGTTGAAGTGTCTGAAGAATCGGGTGGACGGGCGCACGTGATTAAGGTT
>JACCRD010000008.1 GCA_013813755.1 Acidobacteriota bacterium
TCCTGCTCCAAGACGAATTTCGGGACAGGATTTTAACACGGGCAGGATTTTCTGCCATTCACCATCAGTTAGCTTAACTTTCATTGCAAAGAACAGTTTAACTAATTTATGTCAACACAACCTAGTAATGATTCTATTTTACCGTAAGCTCATCTTCAATTGGCGTAATCACCGGAACGAATCTTTCGTCCACGTAACACCACGCCCAATTCTCCGCCGCTTCTAAGGACGCGATAATCGGATGCGTCGTCACGTTGAAATGTTTCGTCGCGTGTTTGTGCTGCGATGTATCGCAGCAACCGACGTGACCACAAGCTAAACACCAGCGCAGATGAATCCATTTGTAACCGTTCTCCCAGAATCACGCCGCCGACGAGCAGTAGAAATAATAAACTCAAAACGAGTAGCGGCGACAGAGAGCCGCCGAACGTCAAAATCATCAGCGCGGCGGCGATTGACGCGAGACGCGGATACAGTAGATGACAAGTGCCGACGGCAAATCTAATAGCCGTAATGATGGCGAGATAAACGGCGATTGAGCCGCAGAGCAGCGCGAGTGTCGAAAATTTAAGTTGCGAATAATTGCCGGTTTCCTTGACCGCGTGTTCAACGCCGATGCCGAGCGCGACGACGCTCGCCACGATGAAAAAATGCCCGTAGAGATAACAACTCGCGTGACGCTCGCGCTCACTCGAATCGAGTGGGCGCAGACGCAATTTGCTCGGCGCGTAATTTAAACTGTCAGTTGCTTGCCGCATCAAAAAAATTATCTAATACTCTGTGCGTACTCGCGTAATGCGCTTTGACACAACTTTACTCAGCCCCGACGACCTTCAATTCGCCGTGCGTCTTTTTGAGCATTCCGGCGAGCGAGGCGCCCAATTTTTCTAAAGACTCCTTCATTTTTTCGTTGGTCATCTCCAGAGCGTCACCGTCGTACATTTCGTGAACTTTGCCGACCGCAATTTCTGACGGCAGAACATTGATGCCCAATATTGAAAGAACGGTGCGCAAATGTCCAAGACAGCGCACGCCACCGAATCCGCCGGGCGAAGCCGTCATAATCGCTGCTACTTTGCCATTAAAAACCTCGCCCATTTTGTATTCGTCCGACTGTCTTGAAGTCCAGTCAATCGTATTTTTGAGCGCTCCGCTCAGAGAGCCGTTGTATTCGGGGCAGGCGATTAATAAGCCGTCGTATTCGCTTAAAAGTTTTTGCAGCCGCGAAGCGTTCGGGTCAATGCCGTTTTTCGCGTGGTCGTCGCCGTTGTAAATCGGCATCGGAAAATCGCGCAGGTCAATGTAATTAACTTCCGCGCCGGCATTTTTCGCTCCCCGCATCGCAGTCCGAACAACTCGTTTGTTATACGAATGCTCACGGAGGCTTCCGGCGAATGCTAAAATTCTCGGTGTATTACTCATAATTTTTCTGATAAACAAAAATCTAATATTTAAAATCTGAATTTATTTGAGTTTGCCAGAACGGGCGCAAAATTCCAATTCTTGCTCTTTACTAAATCACGCCTTAAAATTTCTTCTTTGCGCAAATATCAAAACGCAATAGCTGATGTTTATAAAATAGATGACAAAAATTTTCTTTGACAACTGATCTCAAACGCTTCACAAATGCAAAAATTATGATCAAAACTTTTCAACACAGTTCACCGAAAATTCACGAAACCGCGTTTGTCGCTGAAAACGCGACGGTGATCGGCAATGTCGAGATCGGCGCGGAATCGAGCGTGTGGTTTAGCGCTGTGGTGCGCGGCGACGTCAATTTTATTCGCATCGGAGCGCGGACAAATATTCAGGACGCGAGCGTGATCCACGTTTCTTCGAAAACTCATCCGACAATTTTAGAAGACGAAATCACGGTTGGTCATCGCGCGACACTTCACGGCTGTTACATTGAGAGCCGTTGTCTGATCGGAATCGGCGCGATTATTTTGGACGGCGCGAGAATCGGGGAAAATTCGCTGGTCGCGGCTGGCGCGCTCGTAACGCCAAATACAAATATTCCGCCCGGCTCGCTTGCAATGGGAAGCCCGGCGCGTGTCAAGCGTAAATTGACGGACGAGGAAATTTACAATCTAAACGCTTTGTGGCAAAATTACGCTTTGCTTTTAAAGGCTTACAAAGAAATCGTTTAATTGAACTATTTTACATTTATAAGGTATATAAATTTAATGCTTCATACTTTTCTCAGCCGAAACGCGGCGTTATGCCTGCTTATTTTGGCTTTTACATTTACCTTCGCACCGGCTCAAACTTCAACCGACACCATTTCTAAAACTTCAACCGAAAATGTTTCGGGGAATACTTCGGCTCAAGCTGATGAAACAACAAATTACGCTCCGAAAAGGCAACTCGGATTTTGGGGCGGAACTTATACGTTTCACAGAGATTTAGCCGGAGCTTCAGCGCGCGCCGGTTTCGGTATTTTTTCTGTGCGCTATTCGAGGACAATCAATAAAAGTCCCAGAGTCCGTTTGAAATACACGGTCGATTTCGCGCCTTTGGTGATTATAAATTTCCGCAACGAGCGCCTTGTTCAGGAAACTCCGCGCGTTCTCGATGTCGAGCGCGATACGGCATTCGGAATCGGCGCGTCGCCATTTGGTTTACAGGCGAATTTTAGAAACGGGAAAAAAGTTCAGCCGTTTGTTGGCGGAAGCCTCGGCGTTATATTGTTTAACAAACCGGTTCCTGACCGGCGCAGTCCGCTCGAACCTAATGCCATCGGCAAAAAACTAAATTTTACCGGCGATGTTGGCGGCGGCGTAGAAATCGGACTCAAAAACAATAAAAGTTTTTTAATCGGTTATAAATATCACCACATCTCGAACGCTTACCGAGGCGGCATAAATGTCGGCTATAACACAAATCTTGTTTGGGCGGGTCTTAACTTCGGCGGATAAGAAAATTAAAGTCCGGCTTGAAAAATTAGAGGCAGTTGAAAATTTTATTTCTCAAATTTAATTTGCGCACATTTAATTTGCGGCGCAAATGTTTTCTACACCGTTTGGTTATTTTCCCGCACGAATTGGTTTATAATCTTCGTGCGTTTGATTAAATTCAGCTTTGAAGGAAAACTGAATGAAAAATAAATGTTCGGCAAATTTTTTAATTTTTCGCTGCTGCACGTGCTTGACATTCCTGGCTTTATTGTTTGTGAACGCGGCGGCACAAACTAAAACGGATGACACGCCGACGCACGAATTTCAAATCTGGGGCGGCGGCTCGCCCGCTTCCAGCACAATTTTCGGCAGCGGACGCACAAAAGACGCGCGGCTCGGAATGATTGGCTTGCGGTATGCGCGGCGGTTTAACAACAGCGATACGGTAAATTTGAAATACACTTTTGACGCGATTCCGGCGGCTGCGCTTTCCGTTCCGAGTTTCAGAGGTGTGCCAAACGGCAGCGCTTTTAATGTGCAAAAAGAACGGCGGACGGCTTTTGCTTACGGCGTCGCGCCGCTTGGTCTACAGATCAATTTTCGACCGCGCAAAAAGGTGCAGCCGTTTACAGGAGGCAGCGTCGGACTGCTTTACTTCAACAAACGCATCCCGGACGAATTCGGCACACGCTTTACATACACCGCCGAAGTTGGCGGCGGCGCGGAAATCAGGCTCAGAGAAAAACGCGCTCTAACCATCGGTTACAAATATCTTCATCTCTCCAACGGCGGTCGCGGCACGCTCAATCCGGGCATCGACAACAACTTTTTCTACGTCGGCTACTCATTTTACAAATAGTTCAAAATCCAAAGTCCAATGCCTAAAGTTCTATCAGAAGTTTAACGTCTTTATTTGCGGTATTGGTTAATTATTTTGATAATCAAAACGAAGAGATGATCGGCATATTAAACCGCGAGCTTTTTGGATTTTAGACTTTAAACTTTGGATTTAACATTATGTCACAAAACACAAACCCGGCGCGCGGGATGCGCGATTTTTTGCCCGCCCAAGTTCGGCGGCGCGAATATGTTATTTCGATTATCAAAGAAGTTTACGAGTCTTACGGGTTTGAGCCGCTCGAAACTCCGGCGGTTGAAAACCTTGAAACTTTGACAGGCAAATACGGCGAAGAGGGAAATCAGCTAATTTATAAAATCTTAAAGCGCGGCGAAAAACTCAACCCAAACGCCTCTGAAAAAGATTTGTCCGATCTAGCGTTGCGCTATGATTTAACCGTTCCGTTAGCGCGTGTCGTCGCACAGCACAAAAATGATTTGCCGAAATTTTTCAAACGATACCAAATCCAACCCGTCTGGCGAGCCGACCGTCCGGCGCGTGGACGTTACCGTGAGTTTTATCAATGCGACGTTGACGCAATCGGTTCAAGTTCAATGATTGTCGAAGCGGAACTCTGCGCCGCGGTGAGCGAAATTTTGGTGAGGTTGGGATTTAATGATTTTGTGATTCGGATAAATCACAGAGAAATTTTATATGCGATGTTGGACGCGGTTGAAATTGTCGAGGAAAAACAAATCGACGCGCTTGTTGCTTTAGACAAACTCGATAAAATTGGCGGCGAAGGCGTTTTGAAGGAGTTTGAAAGTCGTGAAATAAATGAAGGCGCAGCGAATAAATTACTTGGATTGTTCGAAAAATTAAAAAATTCGGATAATTCACATATTCTTGAAAGTCTTTCGGAATTTATCGGCAACTATAAAACAGGCACACAGGCTACCAGTCAAATTTCGCAGATTCTTAAATTAGCCGGTTTGAAAAGTCTTAAAATTGATGCATCGCTGGCGCGTGGTTTGAGTTATTACACCGGCGCGATTTTTGAAGTTAATGTTCCTGATTTATCAGGAAGCATCGCCAGCGGCGGGCGTTACGACGGTTTGATTGGAATGTTCGGCAAAGAACAAATTCCCGCGTGCGGTTTTAGTTTAGGTTTGGAAAGAATTCTCGTCGTGATGGAAGAACGCGGAATGTTTCCGAAGGAATTAGAAACAAATTCAGCTGATGTTTTGATGACAATCTGGAATGAAGAATCAATCGGCGAATCTTTGAAATTAGCGGGTGAACTAAGACAAGAAAATTTGCGCGTTCTGGTTTATCCTGAAGCCGACAAACTCGGCAAACAATTCAAATACGCTTCGCAAATCAATGTTCTCTTTGTCTGTGTCTTAGGCGAGAACGAGCTTGCAGAAAACAAAGTTACGCTCAAAAATATGCAGACCGGCGATCAGGAAACGATTAATAGAGATGAAGCGGCGGTAAGTGTAAAAACTTATAAGAAATACTTGCAGAGCAAGTCCTAAAAAAGGAAAAGATGTCACAAAAATCGTTTTTGCGGTGTTCTCTAAATAAAGGAGAAAAAATATGTTTTATCAATTTTATTTAAGCGCGGCTCTGGCGATTTCTATCGGTTTTGCGGTAAACTGCTCGGCTCAAAAAAAATCTGTCGGCAGCAGCGATTTACAGGCAAATCAGACTTACGGCAAAATTTTTGAAGTTAATGTTCCTGATTTATCAGGAAGCATCGCCAGCGGCGGGCGTTATGACGGTTTGATTGGAATGTTCGGCAAAGAACAAATTCCCGCGTGCGGTTT
>JACCRD010000151.1 GCA_013813755.1 Acidobacteriota bacterium
TGCGCCGCCACCGGCAGAGACCAGTTTATCGTATTTCCGTTTATGCTTTCGGTCCAAAGACTAAAATCAACTTTCTTTTTTACCGCATCGATTGTTTCCTGAATTTTCGAAGCATCCGTCACATTCAAATTAACTTGATAATTATTATTTTCAGCAACAAAAGCGCTTTCCGCAAGCGGCATCTGCGCTTCCTGAGCAGCGGCAACCGCCGCCGCCTGGCTATTCTGAGTAAGCTTTTTCAAATAATCATCAGTTTTGACACGCATCACGAGGTGCGTCCCGCCTTCCAAATCCAAACCGAGGTTAATGTTTTCAGCGAGATTCTGTTTGATGCCCTGACCTGTAAAATCACTCGCCGTGATTGAACCGCGCGGACCAAAAACAAGATACAGCCCAACCAGTGTAATCATTACGATGATAACTGTTCTAATCAATAAACTGCTATTTTTCATTATTTTATCAGCGTTCTGCGGTCAGAATTGAGCCGCCGACAGCTCTTTATTTCTCTTCTCTTTTACCGACGACCGCGCTCTGTGCAACTTCGAGAAATGATTTCTCTGCGCTTTGAATAATAAAACTTGTCTCTCTGACTTCTTTTATTCTGCCGATAATGCCGCCGTTTGTCACGACTTCATCACCGGATTTTAAGGTAGTAATCATTTCTTTTAACTCTTTCTGCTGCCGCTTCTGCGGCATAATTACCAGAAAATAAAAGATGCCGAAAATAAAGACAAACGGAAGGAGTCCCCAAATAATACTTCCGCTGCCGTCACCCTGAAAAAAGAATGCGATTATATTCATTATTTATATTGCAGAAAAGAAAAAGACAATAGTATACATTTACAAGCGGTTTATCAAACGCCTGATGCTTTAAATTCTTTTTCACCTTCGCGGATTTTGGCAATAAAGTCGTGCCGGAATTGTCCAAACATTCCAAGCCTGATAGATTGCCTAACTTGACGCATCGTGTCAAGGAAGAACGCGAGATTATGATGCGAAATCAAAATTGCCGCCAACATTTCATTCGATTGATAAAGATGCCGAATGTATGCTTTCGAATATCTGCGGCAGACCGAACACGGACATTCAGAGTCCAGAGGTTCGGAATCTTTGGCGAATTTTGCGTTGCGGATATTTAATTTTCCGCTCGAAACAAAGGCACTTCCCGTCCGCCCATTACGCGTCGGCATCACGCAGTCGAACATATCCACGCCGTGAAAAACGGCTTCGACCAGATCTTCCGGCGTGCCGACGCCCATCAAATAACGCGGCGCGTTTTCCGGCATCTGCGGGGCAAGGAATTCCAGAACTTCATACATTACAGGTTTTTCTTCGCCGACGCTCAAACCGCCGATCGCGTAACCGTCAAAGCCTATATCGACGGTTTTTTCCAAACTTTCCCCGCGCAAATCCAGATGTCCCGCGCCCTGCACGATTCCAAACAATGCCTGCTGTCCGCTTAAATTATTTATTTCCGCCGCACTCGGTATAAATCCCGTATCCGCGCCTTCGTCCTGCAATTCAACGAAACGATTTTTCGAGCGCTTTGCCCAGCGCGCCGTTAATTCCAGACTTTTTCGAGTTACGTCAATTCCCGCATCGCCCGGCGGACATTCATCAAAAACCATCACGATTTCCGAGCCGAGCGCCGCCTGAATATCCATCGAAATTTCCGGCGAAAGAAACATTTTGTCGCCGTTAATATGTGAACGAAATTCCACGCCGTCTTCATTTAGTTTGCGCAGATCGGTCAGTGAAAAAACCTGAAAGCCCCCTGAATCAGTCAGAAGCGAACGATCCCAGGTTGAAAACTTATGCAGACCGCCAAGCGCGCGAATGACTTCAACACCCGGACGCAGCCACAGATGATAAGTATTTCCGAGAATAATGCGCGCGTCTAGTTCCGTTTCGAGCCATTCAAAGCGCACGCCTTTGATTGTCCCCTGCGTCCCGACCGGCATAAAAACAGGTGTTTCAATTTCCGAACGCCTGGTGCGCAGAATTCCCGTTCGCGCCTCGCCTTCCCGGGCGGTTATTTGCCATTCGATTGCGTTCATAAATTCAGTCAACAGTTATCAGTTAACGGTTAACAATAAATTTTCGATTATTTGATTATAAATCAATAAATATTCAACTAATGAAAGATTTGCAGCTTTAATAATCGAAAGATAGCGATTAGCCGCAAATTTTGAATGCTTGATAACTGATAACTGCTAACTGATAACTGTTGACTGTTTGTTTTTTTTCCCGATTAAAGTCCAGATTTGTTCCGCGCCAATCGCCGTTTCAGAAACGACCTTTCCGTTTTCATTAATCAATATTGCCGACGGAGTTCCCTGCATTCCGAGTTGGTTTGAAACTGTTCGTTTCGAATCTAAGACGATCGGAGAATTCAAGGCAAAAGTTTTATGAAGTTCGGGTTCGCCTTCGGAAATCACCAGAAGATTAGGCTCGTCCATTCCTTTTGTTTTATCCCATTCACGCAAATCATCGAGCATCTGTTTGCAGTAACCGCAAGTCGCGCTCCAGAATGTCACCAGAGTTTTCTTGCCGAGCAGGGATTGTGAAGTTATCGTTTTATCGAAAACATCGTTTAACGAAAACTCCGGGAGATTCATTCCAAGCTTGGCGTTTTGAATGGCAACCCCGTTTGAATTAGGAATTAATAATTTTTCGCCGGTTTCTATCCCGGATTTGATTTTCTCAACTAACTGTCTAATTTGCTGATCGCCAATCGCCGACTTGCTGGCTATTGTTCCATCGTCATTAACAAGCACTGCCGCCGGTGTCCATTCCGCGCCGAAAAGTAAGGCTGCCTCCCGGTCTTTTTGGAGAAGAATTTGTTTGACACTGTTGCCCGCGAATTTTTTCAGATTATCTTCGACCTTGCCGCTGCTGACCAAAATAAATTCCATTTTGTCTCTTAAATCATTTTGCCACGTTTCAATTTCAGGCAAAAGAGACGCGCACGGACCGCAAGTCGGGCTGACAAATAAAAGCAGAGTTGGTTTTGCCTGCGCGAAAAGTTGCACGGACGTAACAATTTTATCGTTGATGTCGGGAAGTGAGAATTCAGGCGCGGGCGTACCGATCAGCAATCCGCCATCGGGTTGGTTCACGCCTTCGCGTTTTACTTCGCCGGTGCTGCTGTCCAAAGCCGTAACTTCGAGAATTTCGATGCGCCGCATAATCTGCGTTTGCTGTTCTGATATTTTTTTAAGGTAAAAGACGACCGCTGCCAGCAATCCGACCGTCGCCAGACCTAATATAAGAGACATAAAGTTTTCTTCCGAATTATTATTTGTTGAGCTGAACAAGCCTAAACCCTGATTATCTTTTCCGCTCAAAATAAGAACAAAAGCCAGTATTGCAAAAATTACATTGCGAACTAAAATCTTTTTAGACACTGGTTCGCTGTGAATCACACCAAAACAATGACAATCGGGCGCGTTGCCCTGCGCCATCTGAACAAGTATTCCGCTGATAAAAGTTAAAAGCAAAATAAGCGCGCCGATTGCGCCGAGCCAGGAAGTTTCGATAAACAAAAGACAGACGGCAAAAATAATCTCTGCCAGAGGCAAAGCCACGGCGAGCGGTTTCGCCACTTCCTCCGGCGCGCCGAAATCCTTGACGGCTTTCTCCGAACCTTCGAGATCAAGCAATTTACCGACTCCGGCGATAGCGAAGACTCCAAACAGTATCAATCTAATCAAAAGTAAAATGATTTCCATATACAAAACACTATTTACAACTTACCGTTTACCACTTTTTACGCTTTTGTGTCTTTCTTTCACACGAATTGGTGTGGCGAAAAAGTCAAACGCCTCGCGCAGGCGGTTTTCGATGTAACGCAGATATGAAAAATGAAGTCCCGGTTTGCCTCCGCCGGATGTAAATAAAATGAACAGCGGCGGACGAATTCCAGACTGCGTAATATATTGCACGTGCAGACGAACTCTGCCGCCTTTGCCCGGCGCCATTCCGCCACCCATATTCGGTTGATTAACGCTTTCCTCAAAAAATGTGTTTAATTTTGAAGTTGTAATTCGCAGATTTCTGGCTTCATTGGCTTTAACGACAATCGGTAAAATCTTATTAACTCTTTGACCGGTTAAAGCAGACATCGTGACCACCGGAGCCCAATCCAAAAATTTTAAATGATCGCGTAAAGTATGTTCAAACTCAATCGCTGTATTTGTTTCTTTTTCTTCAACTGCATCCCATTTATTGACGGCAATAATAATACTGCACCCGGAATCGAGCGCGTAACCGGCAATCGTCGCGTCGGAATTGGCAAACCCTTCAACCGCGTCAATGACCAGAATGGCGACATCGGCTCTTTCCAGAGCCTTTCGCGCCATTACCACCGAAAGAATCTCCGACATTTCGGTAGTTTTACCCTTTCGCCGAATACCCGCTGTGTCAATCAATACAAATTTCTGTTCATCAACAGTTAGTTCAGTGTCGATCGCGTCGCGCGTAGTTCCGGCAATTGGCGAAACTATCACTCTTTCTTCGCCGAGAATTTTATTGAGTAAAGAAGATTTCCCGACGTTCGGACGACCGATAATCGCCAATTTTATTTCTTTCTCTTCAACTTCTTCAGTTTCTTCTTCAAATTCCAGAACCTTGTAAATTTCGTCGAGCATATCGCCGACACCGTTGCCATTTTCAGCCGAAATCGGTGTCAGCTCAAATCCGAATTGATAAAATTCGGCGGCTTCTTCTTCGACTCTCCTTGATTCGGATTTATTGGCGGCGATAAAAATTGGTTTGCCGATATTTCTCAAAAGCACCGCAATTTCTTCGTCAAGCGGCGTAATACCGGCGCGCGAATCGACGACCCAGATAATCGCCTGCGCCTGATCAATCGCGTTTGAGGCTTGTTTAAAAATATTGGCGGGAATAATCGCGTCGTCATCCGGGACAATGCCGCCTGTATCAACCAGCGCGAAGTTACGCGCCTGCCACTGAACTTCGCCGTAAATTCTGTCGCGCGTAATGCCCGGTTCATTTCCGACGATTGATTTGCGGCTGCCCGTTAAACGGTTAAAAAGTGTTGATTTTCCGACATTCGGACGACCGATAATTGCGACCAGTGGTAAATTCATTATTAAAAGAATAATCAATAAAATGATTTTCTGACAAGTTCAATTACTTTGTTTTGATATAGATAGTCTTGGATAAGATAAAATTTGTCGATGTTGTAATTTTTGCCGGTCAAATTAAAATTGACAGAGTTTTTGAAAAAGAGTAATTTTATTAAGGACTTGACTATCTTCAAATTCACCTCCCAAGTTTCACAATTTTTGAATGCAAAAAGTAATTGAGTTGAATTGAAGTGTTTTTTTAGTTTAGAAATATTTGTTAGGAGAGAATAAAATGATTTCGAAAAAATATAAAAATAATCTGCGCCCATTGTTCACCGTTTTGGCGTTGATCACAACATTGCTCTGGTCAGGCGCAAATACAGCAAGCGCTCAGGCTCAGAGAGGAATACTTTATGATTTCACCGGCAGCGGTCGAACGAGTTTTGTAACCTTGCGAAGCCCGGCAACCACCGGCGGTCCGATCACCTGGGCGATCGCGGCTAATCCGCAGAATCCAACACCTGGTCAAGCTTTGATCCGTGAATTTGTTTTTGGTAATGACCAGCTTGACTTTGTAGTTCCTGAAGATTATACCGGAACCACAAGAGCCGAGCCAACCGTTTGGCGAGATAGTAACGGAGTTTTCTTCGTTGCGCAAACCCCGGTTGGAACGGGCGGCGTGACCGTCGAACGAGCAGTTCAATGGGGCGCGCCTGATGATAATCCGCGTGCGATCGGTGATTATGACGGCGACGGCAAAACGGATTACACCGTTGTCCGCACAGTAGGGACTAACTTTATCTGGTATATTATGAGCAGCAGCACGGGTGCGATGCGGGCGATTCCTTTCGGATCAAGCGTAGGCTTACCGACTGATGGCACCGGTTTTACCTTCTTCCCGGGTGCTGATTTTACCGGTGACGGCAGAGATGAATTAATTTTTGCAACTACCGATGAAGATCAGACGAGAGTTACTTATTTCATTGGGGACGCAGTCACTGGCGCAGGAGTACTCACCCGAAATTTTGGAGTTTTTGCTTCTGATATCTCACTTCCGCCAGATGATTATACCGGTGACGGCAGAGCGGATTTTGTCGCTGTTCGTCAAACTGGGGGCAATACCCTACCTGCTACCTGGTTTATCTTAAATGTTGCGACAAATACTTTTACCTCAACACCATTTGGTATCGCTGACCGCGGCTTTGCCATTAATGATCGTCCCGTCCGCGGCGATTATGATGGCGACAGAATACACGACATCGCTGTTTTCCGTCAGAGCAACCAAACATTCTACTGGATAAACAGTTCGAGTCCAGGTACCATCGGATCACAAAGAATGCCTGCCTCAGCTAATGGGCGTCCGTTAGCAGATCTTGATAATTACTAAACAGCAAACTTTTGAAATGATTTTTAGTGTAAAAATACACCCGCAAAAATCAGCAATTTGAAGCTAAAAAATCTCCGGCAATGAATTATCATTGCCGGAGATTTTTTAATTCGCTGTAATTTATTAAAGACTAATTCGTTTTTGAAAATTGGTAAGCGATGTGGAGGTTCAACACTCCGTTCGCAACTTCGTGACGTATTCCGCTGGCGTTCATTTTGAGAGAACCGCCCGCATTCTGCATCGGGACAACGAAGGAAAGTTTATTTATCGGCAGAATCTCGATTGGATTTATTTTTTTATCGATTGAATTTTGGACGAGTTTTGAAATCAGACTGCTTCCGACCCCGCCTGTTCCGTCTAACTGCACATTAAGGACGCGCACTCTGCCGAGAAGTTTTTGGCTTTGCGCAACATACTCGATATCAATACTTGTTTCCGCTAAACCGGCAAAGTCGATGCAACCGATAAAAGGCGGATTATAAGAACCGGCAAACGCAAATGGCGCGTAAATTTTACCGTCACGGAAACGCACTGCCGTTTTGACTCCGCTTCCTTCACGCAAAAGTCGAATCGTCTCTTTACAGCCTTCAGGATTTAACCTTAAAGTTTCGGAAAAAGTGCTCGACACTCTAATTCGATTTGAGAATTGGCGAGTTACGGCGGACGTTTCGGAAGCCGTATTTTGCAAATTAGAATTTCTTTGCGCCAAAGGAAATTCAGGCGCGTTAAAGTTTTTAAAAATCGCGTCAAGCAGAGTTTCAAAAAATTGTTCATTCAAACTAACCGTCACTTCTGTCGTTTGCGCATTTGTCATCGGGACAAAAAGCAAAATGGAAAGAACCACACTCAAAAAAAATTTCATTCGTACCTCATCTTCTAAAACTTACAAATTTGCCGGACAAACTGCTTTGGTAAGATAAAAAGAACTCCCGTGAAGTTGCACCACGTCTTTGAAATATTTTGTCGTTAAATTTAAAGACCGCTGCGAACAACGTCGTGGAGACGCAGAAGACCAATACAAATTTTATTGTCGTCAACGATTGGCAAAACGGAAATTTGCATCGGGCGATTTTCCATTAATTGCAAAGCGTCGAAGGCAAGCATCTCCGGCGCGGAAGTCGTCGGATTTCGGGTCATCATCTGTTCGGCGGTTAATTGTTCAAAATTTTGCGGCGAAGTTTTCTCGATTGCGCGCCGTAGATCGCCATCGGTAATGATGCCGAGCAGACACGAGCTTTCGTCAACCACATTGACCGCGCCGAGCGAGTGTCTGGAAATTGATTTGACTACTTCCAGCCAGTTGGCATTCGCACAAATAGCAGGACTTTCATGCATTAAATCCCTAACCTTCAGAGTAAGTCGTTTGCCGAGCCGTCCAGCCGGATGATTCGCCGCAAAATCCTCTTGCGTTTTTCCTTTTGACTGCATCAAGGTCATCGCCAAAGCGTCTCCGATTGCCAGCGCGACAGTGGTTGAAGTAGTCGGCGCAAGATTTAGAGGGCAGGCTTCCTGATCGACGGATGCGTCCAAAACGACATCTGATCGCCGCGCAAGAGTTGAATTTGTGTTTCCGACAATCGAAATGATACAAATTTTTCTTGCCTTCAAAGTCGGCAGAAGCAATAAAATTTCATCAGTTTCGCCCGAATTGCTCAAAGCTATCAGCACATCACCTTGAGTAATAACGCCAAGACTTCCGTGGAGCGCGTCAGATGGGTGAACAAAAATCGCAATCGTTCCGGTGCTGGTCAGTGTCTGGGCAATTTTTTGCGCGATGATTCCTGATTTGCCGACACCGGTGACAATAACTTTGCTTTTGCATTCTTCTAAAATTTCGATAGCCTGCCGCACAACCTCTTTTTCCAGACGCATCGCCGCCTGCTCGATCGCCGAAGCTTCAAGTTTTAATAACTCAACGACTTTTTCAAAACTATGTATCACAATTAAATTTACTTGCAGACTAAATAAACAGGAGTTACGCATTTGCAGAAACACGCGCGAACTAAGTGTGTTGATTCGCTCGACTTTGTTTGGTTGCGTCCTTACTACGTGTGAGCTTCTGCATTTTCCATTAAACTGCCTTATTCCGAATAAAATAAAAACAACAGAAAATAGATTTCACTTAAAACTTCGCGGCTCTTTCGCATCGGTTAAAATTACAAAATCACCTAAATTTTCGTGCCTTACTTTGTCAAAATTTTTAAAGTTGTCTTCATAACGCATCGTGACAACCAAAAATTTTGCGCCGGGCTGATATTTCAAGAGTTGTTCGGCTGTTCCCAGACGATTTTCAGTGTGAAAACTGCCGTTGAGATGAACGATCAACGCATTTTTTTGTTTTTTCAAATGCTCCGCAATCGAAAAAGCCATTGTCGCGTCCCAGAGAGTCTGGGAGTCGAAAATTTTTGATAAACCGTGATTTTCGCTGCCGTCTCCACCCATTAAACGATTAAATTTTTCTTTATATTCCTTTGAAGACTCGCCAAACGGGAGCGGCGCGAGCCACGTCCGGGCAGCGGGCGAAAGCGGTATAAGCGCGTCGCGTCCGTTTCTAGACACCATATTTATATAGCGACGGGGCGCGTTTGCAGCGATCACTGAAAGCATATTTTGTTTGGCAAATTCCAGTAGAGGGCGATAGTCGCTTTTGTAATTATTCCAGGGGCGCGTATCGTCAAGAAATTTTTTCTCGGTAATTAAATTTTGCAAATATTCATCAACCACAATCTGCGTGTCGCGCTCAAACATTTCTAAAGAAAGCGCCATTTTTCGCCGCTCTCCAAATTTTTCATAGACAGATTTCAATATTTCGAACTGGAGCTCGTGAGCGATTTTATCATCGTGGTTTTCTCCTAAAAAGATGACATCGTTTTTTTCAGCTAAAGCAACGATTTCACTTATACTCGAAGACTTTCCTTTGGAATTGTAAATTTGAAAGCCGGCTTGGCTGGATTGCGCGAAGTTAGAAATTGTTGTCATTAAAAAAATAAAAATTATGATAATCGAATTTTTGAACATCAAGATTATTCTCCAAAAATAATATTGCAAACAGAATATTATAAATTTAACTTTACGTTATTCCCCCGCAGGAAATCGAATCTTTATCGCTTAATACTTATTATATTTAACACTGGAATTAGAGCCGTTATCAAATCCAATAATAAACGGGTCTGTGTTAATAAAATTTATGTCTCAAATAAAGACGGCTTGGTAGAAAATGTGTGTTTGAAAACGAAACGTTGCAAATTTAATGCTGTCTGTAAAATTTAGTTTCTTAAAACTGAATGGTTATAAACATTAAACTTTAACCTCTCATTCTTTTCTGGCACGTCTATTGCTCATTTACTATTTCAAGCTAAACAGCTAAAATTTTCAAATGTTTAATAGAGGAGATTATTATGAATAACCAAGATAAATTTAGAGACGGGTCAGTTAGTGAAGAAGCATCAGCTATCGGTGACAGAGTTGTCGGAAATGTAAAAGATGCGGCAGGCTCGGTGACGGGCAATCGTTCATTGGAACGTGAAGGTGAAGCGCAAGCTAACTTCGGATCTGCCAGACAGGAAAATAACGATGTCATAAATGACAACACGGTTTCTGACAATTTAGGCACCACCCGCACAACGGGTAGCAGTAGCGGAATGTTGACCGGTATGTTTACAGACCGCGACAGCGCTGAAAGAGCTTATAATTCAGCTATTAGCCGTGGCTATTCAAAAGATGAAGTTAATTTAATGATGTCCGATCAAACACGCGGTTCGTGGTACAGCGATGACGATACCATGGGAGATACGGCTCTCGGCAGTAAAGCGTTGGAAGGTGCGGGAACGGGTTCTGCAATTGGCGGTACGCTTGGCGCTATTATTGGCGGTATTGCGGCAATCGGAACCAGCGTTTTGTTACCGGGTGTTGGTTTGATTGTTGCCGGTCCACTTGCCGCGGCATTAGCCGGCGCTGGTGCGGGCGGTTTAACCGGTGGGCTGGTCGGTGCTTTAATCGGTTCGGGTATTCCTGAAGAACGCGCTCATCTTTATGAGGAAGGAGTCAAAAACGGCGGTGCCGTAATGGGTATTACTCCTCGTAATGCTGAAGATGCCGATTACTTCGAAAACGAATGGAAAAACAGCAACGGTCAACACATCTATCGTTAATTTTACTGGCTAATTAACCAGCGACAAAAAAACTCTGTCTTACAAAGGCAGAGTTTTTTTATTCTTCGCAAATAATTTGCGCGGCAAGCAGCGGAATCATTAATTCGTGATGACCGGTGATGGAAAAACCACGTCCCCTGTTATTTGCTGTCGGACGGCGCACAACATTAGTATTCGGTCGGTAACTCTGTATAAAATCGAAATTTGCGGTCGTAAAATCTTCAAGCGGAAAACTTAAATTTCGGATGACCGTTACGGCTTTCAGAAAAATTTCCGGAAGAATTACGGCAGAACCGACATTTAAGTAAACTCCTCCACCATTTATTTCCTTAACTATTGAGCAAAAAAGTTTGAAATCAAGATGTGAAGCGGCTCCGAGCGCGGCTCCGTCACTGGTTTTGTGGAAATGCCCGATGTCTGCGCCGATTGCCAGATGAGCGGTAAACGGTATTTTTTGTTTATAACTTTCACAAAGAAGCGAAACTTTTGCGTTTGGCGGATTAAAGCTCGAAACTTCCCGTCCCATCGCCTCACCCAAACCGATATTATCCTCGCAAGCATTTTTCGCGGCGGCATTCAAAATTTCTCCGGTTTCGCGGGCGGCGCCAAAATCGCCTTTATTTAAACTCGCATCGACATCTTCACTGGTAAATCCGACAAATGCGATTTCCGTATCGTGAACCAGCACCGAGCCATTGGAAGCGATTGCCGAAACATACCCACGCTGCATTAAATCAATAATGATCGGCGCGAGTCCGGTTTTAACGACGTGACCGCCGAGTCCCCAGACTATTGGTTTACCCGAATCTCTGGCGCGGCGAATCTGTTTGGCAATCTCCGAGAGCGATTCGACGGCGAGAATTTTCGGCAGTTTTTTGAAAAAATCTTTGAGCGAATCGGTTTCAGCTACGGGTTCGGCGAAATTTTTGATCGCAACTTTGCTCGGTCGTGAGGCGAGTTCGTAGGTTTTAACGGCATCAAAATTTATCGGTTCAAAATTTTCATAGATTGACATAAATAAATTTATACCACAGCGTTTCTTCTACCGCGATTTTTAATATTGCCAAGTTAATTAATTTTACACTCGCTTTACAAACAAAAAAGGCAGCCAAAAAGAGACTGCCTTTTCTTCAAGCTTGTAAAAAAACAATTACCTGCCAGTGAGCGCCAAACCGCGGAGTTGTCCAGTAAAATTTGTTTCGGTCAAGTCTTCGGTCAAATTAATCACCATGCTCGAAGAATCAAAAATATAATTTTTAGAAAAGACCTGCAAAACATACGTCTCGCCCGTCGGAACTTCCGAAAACTGGTAATGACCAAAACTCATGCTGGTTGCATAAATTGGCTCGGTTAAAGAACCGCCTACCAGCATTATTCTAACGTTTCTAATTCCTCTGCCATTTGTGCTGGTAATGCGTCCGCTGATGGTTGCCCCTGCTGCGGTTGGTCCAATCGCTTGCACTTGAAAATTATCAATTCTGAATGTTCCGGTAGTTCCGCTTGCGCCACTGGCGGCTACTCTAAAATACACTGTCGGTTGATTGTTAAGAGCAGTTATACCACTTAAATCAAAACTTAATGCACCGAAAGTAGTTGGAACGGCAAACGTTCTGGCATCGACAAAAGTTACGCCGTCTAAACTGTATTGCAAAACGCCATTCGGCGGACCGGTACTACTTCTTAGCGCTTGAAAAAACACCATATAATTACTGAATGAGGCAACATTATTTAATTGGAATTGGAAATATTGTTGTGTAGTTGTTGCATTGGTAATGCTGACAGATAATCCAGCCACAGGAGCCGCCGTAAATGCTGGCGGCGCAGCCGCCGTAGTACCAGTTGGAGCTGTGCAAGTTCCTGTGCTTGTAGTAAATACGGACGCGACGACTCCAGAAGACGTTCCTGGACTGCAAGGCGTTCCAGAAGCCGCATTATTAAAGTTATAATTAACAATCGTCGTTTGTGCGCTGACATTTGAACTAAATAGAGCAAAGCAAATTGCCATCAGCGAAACGATTCCGAGTTTTCGCACGAAATCGGACAAAACTTTTTGACTAAAATCTTTCATATTGATTCTCCTTTATTTGAATTGAACTTAAATTGTTTTCCGACATTTTGCAGAGTTGGAGATGTCGGTTTTTAATTGGCTAGATTTTAAATTACTTCTCTGATTCAAACAAGGGTTTTTGATTCGCCCGTAACATTTATTTAAGGTGTTAGTGAAATTAGTAGTAGAGTTGATAACAATTTGAACGAAAAAATCGTTAGCGATAAAAAATCCTTAAGTCAGCGGCAACATCGACTTTTCAGCATCCGTCCAATCGCACAATATCTTTTTATCATCGTCGGAAAGCTGCGCGTCTCGGTGAATCCACAGATATTGATAATGCGGCATCTCTCCGCTCGTTACCATTTCGCATATTTCTTCTAATTTATGTTTTTTTCGTTTTGTGTCGTAGATTGCCCAAGTTGAAAGATTCAATTCCCGGCGACCTTCGTTGATGTGGTCAATTATTCCCCAGGACATTGGCGCGACTTGTGAATACCACGGGTAATTTGAATTGTTTGTATGACAATCATTGCAGGAACGACTCAAAATTTTTGCGACTTCATCAGGAACGTACGTTGTTGCCTCTAAAGTCTCGGCTGCAATAATTGGCGGATTTATTTTTGCCGGGCGATAAAATTGAATTGCGACAAAGGCAACAAATAATACAACAGCCGTGATTTTCAAAGTTTTTTTCATCTTTATTGATGACTGACGCGCCAAATTTTATCCGCGCCGTCATCGCAAATTAAGAGCGAGCCGTCCGCATTAACCAGAAGCCCGACCGGTCTGCCCCAAACTTCACTGCTTGTCTCGGACGGAAGCCAGCCGGTAATAAAATCTTCATAACCGCCGGAGACGAGTTTGCCGTTTTTGAACCGAACGCGAATAATTTTGTACCCGGTCAAAGGGTTTCGGTTCCAGGAGCCATGAAGAGCGACAAAAGCCTCGCCCTGATATTCTTTCGGGAACATTTTTCCGTTGTAGAAAACCATCCCGAGCGCGGCGGAATGAGCCGTCAGCAAAACATCAGGCACGGACGGTTTTTTCAGACGGATGTTGGCAATATCTTTTTCGCGGCGCGGGTCAATATTTTCGCCCAGATAATAATACGGAAAGCCATAAAACGCGCCGTCTTTGACCGAAGTCACATAATCTGGAACGAGATCGTCACCAAGTCCATCGCGCTCATTTACTGCTGTCCAAAGCTCTTTCGTTGCCGGATTAAACGCCAGACCGATCGGGTTTCTGATGCCGCTTGCAAAAATGCGATGGTTCTTGCCGTCCGGATCATATTCGTTAATGGCGGCGCGGCGCGCGTCCGATTCGACATCGACATTACCGCTCGAACCGATTGAAACATACATTTTTTTGCCGTCGGGCGAAAAAATAATGTTGCGCGTCCAGTGTTGGTTATATCCGCCTTCGGTTAGTTCGATAAGTTTTTCAGGTGCGGTGTCGGCTTTGGTTTGTCCCGTTTTATATTTGAAACGCACAATCGAATCGGTATTTGCAACGTAAAACCAGCCGCCGCTTAAAGCCATTCCGAAAGGCTGCGAAAGATTTTCAGCAAATGTAAAACGCTCGTCGGAAACACCGTCTTTATTTTTATCGCGCAGTATAATCACCGCATTGGCACGTGAATCGGCAACAAACACGTCGCCATTGGGAGCAAGCGCCATCATTCGCGGATTGTTAAAATTTCCTTCGGCAAAAACATTTATTTTGAATCCTTTCGGGACATAAAGTTTTGCATCTGCCGGCTGCGAAATTCTTTTTGAGGGTTTGACAGAACTTTTTGTTTCAAAAGGTTTCGGCAAATCCTTCGCATTTATTTGATAAGTTTTTGGCTTATCAAAATTTACAATTTCCGGCATCTTGGTGCTGCCGGATTTTGCCTCGCCCATATTTTGCTGATTTTGACATGCGGAATTTATGTCCATTGTTAAAAGAATTAAAAGACCGGCGAAAAGATTATTGATGTTTTTGATGTTCATACGTATTATTCTCTTAAAGATGTCGGAAATATTATCGCTTTCACTTAAAGATAAACACCTCGCCCAGCTAAATTCAAGCCAAATCGGGCAGATTGGAGAAGAACTCGCCGCGCGTTATTTGCTCAAAAACGGCTATCGCCTGGTATTGGCTAATTTTAAAGTTCCGATTGGCAGAAACAGACGCGGCGTGTCCGTTACAGGCGAGATTGATTTAATTGCATTCGATGAAGACGTATTGTGTTTTGTCGAAGTTAAAGCGCGCTCATCCGACGAATATTCGACACCTGAATCAGCGGTTAACCTGCGCAAGCAAAGACAGATAACCAGAACCGCAAAAGTTTATCGAAAAATATTTCGTTTGAACGAGATAAAATTGCGTTACGA
>JACCRD010000016.1 GCA_013813755.1 Acidobacteriota bacterium
TTCGGTAGCAGCCAAATACCAGCCGTCGCCGTTGAGCAGTTTCAGCACATCACGCACCTTCATTGAGCAAAATTAACTTTTTACACGGTTAATAGTCAAGAAAATAGAGTTTATTGAATTATCTTCACGCGACGACTTCAACGCCTTTCCAAAACGCGACGTGATTTTCAATCTCTTTGGCTTCCGTTTTCGGCGACGGGTAAAACCAAGCCGCGTCTTTGTTTGTTTCACCGCCCGCTACGACATCGTAATAACTCGCCGTTCCTTTCCAGGGACAATCCGTGTTCGTCGCGCTCTGTTTGAAATGTTCTCTGTTGATTGAATCATTGGGGAAATAATGATTTCCTTCAACCGCAATTGTTTTATCACTTTCGGCGATGGTTACGCCGTTCCAGATTGCTTTCATAATTTTATTTAGTGGTAAACGGTAAGTGGTGAATGGTAAGTGAAAGCACAAAAACTTACCACTTACCGTTTACCACTTAAACGTTGATTTAATTTGTCGCTAAAAATCGGGCGCGTATTTCCGGTGTCGGCAGCATACACGCTTCCTGTTTGCCGAACATTTTATAACGGTATTTGGCAAAAAGATTATAAAAAACGTCCCGGACGAAACTCGGCACGACGGTAAAGCCGTAAAACCAGGACCAGTAACCGCTGAGTTTGCGGGCAATTCGCAATGCGGCGGTCGTGCGCGTGTAAGCTTTGCCGTCTTCAATCAAAACTACCGAATCGGTAACGGTTTTGTCGATGCCGTGTTCTCCTAGTAATTTCTGTCCGACTTCCGATTGCAGCGGCGCGAATTTGAAGTAACCCGCCTGGTCGCGGTCAATTATAAAATTGACCGAATCGTTGCAAAAATTACACACGCCATCAAAAAGAATAACTCCGTTCTGTGTCGTTTCATTCATAATTTTTAATAATAAAACCTGCGGTGAAAATCGCCAAGCTTAAAAGTCCCGGCAGTTTTTCTCCGGAAATATTCAATCGTAAAAGATACGACGAAGATTTTTTTAACATCGATTTCTTTTTGAAACATTTTAGTTTATACTGCGTAGAAATTTCGCAGTTTCATTTTGTAAAAATCCTACCTGAAAAGTTATGAAAAATTTATTTTTGCGTTGTTTGACCGCGATTCTGACGGTTACTTCTCTTTGTTTGGCAATTGAAGCTCAGACGCGGGCTGAAACTTTTGCTATTACCAACGCGCAAATCGCGACTGTTTCCGGTCCGGTAATTTCGCGCGGAACCGTTGTCATTCGTGACGGTTTAATCGAATCAATCGGCGAAAACGCGAAAGTTCCGGCTGACGCGCGAATTATCGACGGCGCGGGCTTAACCATTTATCCGGGACTTATTGACACTAATACGAGTCTCGGACTCGCCGCGTTGGTCGCCGCCGCGCCGCGTCCGCCCGGGCAGGGCGGTCCACAAACGGTGCAGATCGCGCAGCAACAGCCTGCGCAACCGCTGTCATCAAACTCAAACTTTCCCAATGGTTTGCGACCTGAGCAATCCGCCGCCGAGCAATTAAGAGCCGGTGAAGCGCTGTTTGAAACGAACAGAAACGCGGGATTTACAACAGTTTTAACCGTCGGGCGCGAAGGTATTTTCAACGGGCAATCAGCCGTTGTCAATCTCGCGGGCGATTCGGTTTCGGAAATGATTGTTCGCGCTCCTTTTGCCGAGCACGTAACGTTTACTACTCTGCGCGGTGGTTATCCGGGTTCTTTGCTCGGAACTTTTTCAGCGATGCGGCAGATGTTTCTGGATGCCGGCAGGCTTCAGGAAGTCAGAAAAATGTATGACAAAAATCCGCGCGGCTTAAAACGTCCAGATGCGGACGCTTCGCTCGACGCGCTGATTCCGGTTTTGAACGGCACAATGCCCGTCGTGTTCAACGCGAACTCGGAAATTGAAATTACTCGCGCGCTTAATTTAGCCGGAGAATTTAAGCTGAAAGCAATTATCGCGGGCGGGCAGGAAGCCTGGAAGGTTGCGCCGCGGCTGAAAGCGCAAAATATTCCGGTGTTGCTTTCCTTGAATTTTCCAAAGCGAACCGCCGTCGCTTCGCCTGACGCTGACGCGGAAAGTATCGAAATTTTAAGACTGCGGGCGGAAACTCCCAAAACTGCCGCCAGGCTTGCCCAGGCAGGCGTAAAATTTGCCTTTCAATCGGGCGGAATGTCAAATATCTCCGATTTTTTGACGAACGCCAATAAAGCGGTCGAAAACGGTCTGGATAGAAACGCGGCAATTCGCGCGATGACTTTATCGGCGGCGGAAATTCTCGGCGTTGAAAATCGGCTCGGTTCGGTTGAACCCGGCAAAATCGCTAATCTTACCGTTTTCCGCGGCGGGATTTTTGATAAAACAAAAGCTGTGACACACGTTTTCGTCGACGGCAAAATGTTTGAAGTAAAAGCCGCGCCGAAAGCCGATGAACGAAGACCGGGCGGAACCGGCAGACCCGGCGGAAATCAGCCGACGGCGCTGGCAACCGTCGGCGGCGTTTACGCCATCACCATCGACATTCCGGGACAGCCTCTGCAGGGAACTTTGAGTTTGACGCAGCAGGAAGCGATTTTAACCGGAAGCCTGCAGACCCAGCTCGGCACAAATTTGGTTAAAGACGGAAAAGTGACGGCAGAGGGTTTCACCTTTTCGTCAACCGCTGAGTTTGGCGGCTCGACAATTGATATTGTTGTTGACGGCAGAGTTACCGGAAACCAGGTGAGTGGCACTTTTACGACACCGCAGGGCGCAATTCCGTTTAGCGGAACGAAAACACCGTAATTATCAATCGATACAAATCTTTTAGACGTTCTTTGGAGAATTGGAAATGAAAAAAATCTTCGCTTTTGTTCTGAATATTTTAATGGTGACGAGTTTTTGGCAGGTGAGTTTTGCCCAAAATCGCCAAGATAAAAATGAAGTCCTGATTCGTAATGCAACCGTTTTGACGGCGGCGAACGGAACGCTCCAAAATACGGACATTCTTGTTCAAAAAGGTAAAATCACAAAAATCGGTAGAGATTTGAAAGCTTCGTCCGGCGCTCAAATCGTTGACGCGACCGGAAAATTTATCTCGCCCGGAATTATTGACTGCCACTCGCACACGATGCTTGATGCCGTCAACGAAGCGACATACAGCGTAACTTCGATGACAAATGTTCGTGATGTTCTCAATCCAACCGATATATCAATTTACCGCGCTCTGGCGGGCGGCGTTACGACGGCGAATCTCTTGCACGGCTCGGCAAATGCGATCGGCGGACAAAATACGGTGGTCAAATATAAATTCGGTCGCCCCGTCGAAGAATTTATCGTGCAGGGTGCACCTCCGGGAATTAAGTTCGCGCTCGGCGAAAATCCGAAGCGCGTTGGCTCTAACCCGCAACCCGGACAAACATCGCGTTATGCAATCACGCGAATGGGAACGATGGAAGTTATTCGCAGTGCTTTCGTACGTGCCAGAGATTACAAAAAGTCTTGGGACGAATATCGCGCCAGAGTTGCCAAAAACGACAAAATGGCAGTCCCGCCGCGCCGAAGTTTAGAACTCGATCCGATTGTCGAAATTCTCGAAGGCAAACGCCTCGTTCACGCCCATGGCTATCGTTCGGACGAGCATCTGAATCTGCTTCTGCTTGCCGATGAATTCGGTTTCAAAGTCGCTACTTTGCAGCACGCGCTTGAGGCTTACAAAATCGCGCCGGAGATTGCAAGGCGCGGAACCGGCGCTTCAATTTTTGCCGACAGTTGGGGATATAAGCTCGAAGCCTACGATTCGATTCCCTATAATGCCGCCATTTTGTATAAAAATGGCGTGTTGGTTTCGATCAACTCTGATTCGGACGAACGCGCCCGGAGGCTTAATTTAGACGCGGCGAAAGTTGAAAAATATGGCGGCGTGCCGGAACAAGACGCGCTGAAAATGATTACGCTTAATCCCGCAAAACAACTCGGAATTGACAAACGAACCGGTTCGATTGAGATCGGAAAAGATGCCGACATTGTGATTTGGAACGCGCACCCGTTCAGCGTTTACGCGCGTCCCGAAATGACAATGATTGATGGCGAAGTTTATTTTGATCGCAGCAAGGATGTGCAAAAACGCGCCGATCTTCAAAAAGAACGCGAAACGCTCGAGAAAATGGACATCAACCGCGCACCGGCGAGCGGCGGCGCTAACACCACGTTGCCGGTTGTCCCGAGAGAAAAACGAGAAGCGCACCGCGATGACGCGGATAGCATTAAAGACGGAGGAAATAAATAATGAAATTACGAATTATGAATTATAAGTTACGAGCTACAAAATCTTTTTTCCATCTGTGTTTACCGGTGTTTATTTGTGGTTTAATTTCTTCCGTTTTTGCGCAAAATGATGCTTCGCAGCAAAATCAGACGGGCAGAGCAGGTACTTTTGCGATCACCAATGCGCGAATCGTAACGGTTTCCGGCGCGACGATTGAAAACGGAACGGTGGTCATTCAAAACGGAAAAATTACCGCCGTCGGGGCAAATGTTAGCGCTCCGAGCGGTGCGGAAACAATTGACGGCAAAGGTTTGAGCGTTTATCCGGGAATGATTGACGCGGGAACAAGTATGGGACTGGTCGAAATTAGCGGGGGCGTGCCCGGCTCGGTCGATGTTTCCGAAACCGGGACGATGAACGCCAATGCAAAAGCTATCGTCGGCATCAACCCGCACAGCGCTCACGTCAATGTGACGCGCGTCAACGGGGTCACGACAGTTCTTTCGATGCCGGTCGGCGGCGTCGTCTCCGGGCAGGCGGCGGTAATTAATCTTAACGGCTCGACGCAGGGCGAGATGGCGATTAATCCAAATTTTGGATTAATCGTCAATTTTCCGCGCATCAGCACTTTTGGCGGGTTTAATGCCGGAGCCGGAGCGCAGCCGCTTGATTACAGTCAAGCCGTTAAAAATCGGGACAAAAACCTTGAAGATTTGAAAAAGATGTTCGCGGACGCGGAAAATTATGCCAAAATTCAGGAAGCCTATGCGAGAGACAAATCTCTGCCGTATCCAACGACTGATTTAAAGATGGACGCGATGACTCCTTTTGCGCGCGGCGAAAAGCCGATGATTTTCACTGCCGAACGTGAACGAGATATTCGCGGCGTCGTAAATTTTATCAAAGGCACGAAAATCAAAGCGATCATAATGGGCGGGCAGGAAGCCTGGAAAGCGGCGAATGAACTGAAACAAAATAATATTTCCGTCATATACACAAACATTTACAGTCTTCCGGTGCACAACGACGATCCGTATGATTATTTGTTTGAAGCTCCTTCAAAACTACAGCAGGCAGGCGTAAAATTCTGCGTCGCAACCGGCGACGCCGGCGCGGAAGTGCGCGATCTGCCTTATCACGCGGGGCTTGCGTCGGCTTACGGTTTGTCAAAAGATGAAGCCTTAAAATCCGTAACGCTTTATCCGGCGCAGATTCTCGGCATCAGCGACCGGCTCGGTTCAATCGAAACCGGCAAAATCGCCAATATCGTTGTCACTGACGGCGATATTTTAGAACCGCGTACAAACATCAAACATCTTTTTATCAATGGCAGAATGCTCCCGCTCACCAGCCGCCACACGGAGCTTTACGATTCCTTTAAAGATAGAAAATGAGAAGTTAAATTAAAAATGCAAAAATAAAGAGCAGTTAAGTTTACTTCTCAATAAACTTAACTGCTCTTTATTTGTGGGGTTTCATTTCTTAATTTTGCATTTTTAATTTTTGCTCTTTCTCAATAATCGCCAAGCCAGTAGTCCGCCGACGATTCCCCCGATTGTTATTAAAGCCGTTTTCTCGCTCGGATGCGTTGCCAGCCAGGTGATCGGATCGCTTTTTAATTGTTCGTCGGAAAAGCGTCCTTCGATTGTATCGAAACCGGCAACTGTTTCAAATAGACTGCCCGCGTATTCGCCTTCGGATTTCTCTTCGCCTTTTTGTCCGACAAAGCCAATTGTTCGACTCATCCATTCGGCAAGGGCGGGAGAAAATCTTTCCGCCAAAACCACTCCGATACCCGCGCCGCCCGCGACTAAATCAGTCACCGGATTTTCGGCAGCATAGAGAATCGCGTCCGAAACGATTTGCGGATGATAAATCGGCGGCACGGGTCGCGGTTTGAACGGCATTTTGTTGCGCCCTTTGTCATAAATCGGAGTATTGATCGCGGCGGGTAAAATTTGCGAAACGGAAACGGGAACTTCGTCGTGCGCGAGTTCGACGCGCAAAGCCTGCACAAAAC
>JACCRD010000201.1 GCA_013813755.1 Acidobacteriota bacterium
GTATTCGCCAGATAAATCTGCGTCATAAACTCCGATTTATCGGCGGTCATCACCGCTTCGTTGGCCGTATAAACGACACGCTTGCCGTCGGGCGAAATTTGCGGCGCGCCGACGACTTTCGTTTTGACCTGCATCTCCGGTGTCCAGGTTTGTTGGGCTTGAACGGATGCGAACAGCAGCGCGATTGATAGAAAAACAAACGACTTTGACGCGAAAGATTTCATATTCAATTTTCTCCTATGGATAATTTTTGAAAGATTGTTTGGGAATTGTAACTCAATTGCGTATGCCGGACAACAAAAAATCGTCTTCTGATAATTGCTCATTATCAGAAGACGATTTTTATAATTCCTATAAGCTAAAACAAAGATTTTAACTGTTGAGCGGAAAGCAATGAACAGTTAAACAATTTCTTTTATAGTCTCTTTTCAGCAGGAACTTCAACTGTTTGTTCCACGTTAACTTTTGGAGTTATTTCTGCGTGGGGAGTAGTTTTATTTACATTAGCATTAATATGCGGAGCAATAATTAAGGCGACAATACTCATCAGTTTAATAAGAATATTCATCGAAGGACCCGAAGTGTCTTTGAACGGATCACCTACGGTATCACCTGTCACACTCGCTTTATGAGCTTCGCTGCCTTTGTACTGCATCGTTCCGTTAATCATCACGCCCGCTTCAAATGATTTTTTGGCATTGTCCCACGCTCCGCCGGCGTTGTTTTGGAACATTCCCATCAGAACGCCCGAAACGGTAACGCCCGCTAATAAACCGCCGAGGACTTCCGGTCCGAAAAGAAATCCGACGACGACCGGAGTAATTAAAGCAATCGCGCCGGGAAGCATCATTTCTTTGAGAGACGCTTTAGTAGAAATAGCGACGCATTTATCGTATTCCGGTTTCGCTTTATACTCCATAATTCCCGGAATGTCTCTAAACTGCCGTCTGACTTCCGTCACCATTTCCATTGCCGCTCTACCAACTGCTGCAATACAAAGAGAAGAAAAGATAAAAGGAATCATTCCGCCAACCAATAAACCTGCGAGAACATCTGCTTTATAAATATCGATTGAATTAATGCCTGCAAGACCGACATAGGCTGCAAATAATGCTAAAGCCGTCAGAGCGGCTGAAGCGATGGCAAAACCTTTGCCCGTCGCCGCCGTCGTATTTCCAACCGCGTCTAAAATGTCGGTTCTTTGTCTGACTTCTTTTGGAAGTCTACTCATCTCAGCAATACCACCGGCGTTATCGGCAATCGGTCCAAAAGCATCAATAGCTAGTTGCATAGCTGTAGTTGCCATCATTCCCGCCGCCGCAATCGCCACGCCGTATAAACCGGCAAAGTAGTGAGATAAATAAATACCGGCTGCCAGAATAAGCGTCGGAACTAAAGTGGATTCCATTCCGACCGAAAGTCCGCCGATAATATTTGTCGCCGCTCCGGTGTCGGATTGTTGAATGATTGAATTAACCGGTCTTCTTCCAATCGCCGTGTAGAATTCGGTCACGATGCTCATCAGAGCGCCGACAATCGAACCGACTAAGATTGCATAGAAAACTCCCGTATTTGTGAAGCTAGCTCCTCTAAGAGTCATATTCGCGGGAAGCATCCACATCACAATAAAGTAACAGGCAATGGTCGTAATAATAACCGAAGCCCAGTTCCCGATATTCATTGCTCTTTGGACATTGCCTTTATCATCGGAAATTCTCACAAATGAAAAACCGATGATAGAAAATATAATTCCAAGCCCGGCAATTAGCATCGGAAGAAGCATCGGAGAAAGACCGCCGAAATTATCGCTGACAACAATCTCACGTCCGAGAACCATTGTCGCAAGAATCGTCGCAACATAAGACCCAAAAAGGTCGGCTCCCATTCCGGCAACGTCGCCGACATTATCTCCGACGTTATCGGCAATAGTCGCCGGGTTTCTCACGTCGTCTTCGGGAATTCCCGCTTCGACTTTACCAACAAGGTCTGCTCCAACGTCAGCCGCTTTGGTATAAATTCCGCCGCCGACTCTGGCGAAAAGAGCGATTGATTCCGCGCCTAAAGAGAAACCGGCAAGAACCTCAATTGCCTTTTCCATTGCGAATCCGTTAACGGAACCAGTAGGATTCAGAGCAGTATTAGCAACATAAATATTATAAAAAACAATAAACAAAGAACTTAAACCCAAAACCGCAAGTCCCGCCACTCCAAGTCCCATCACGGTTCCGCCGGTAAAAGCGACTTTAAGCGCGCTCTTTAAATCCGTCCGAGCGGCTTGAGTCGTACTGACATTCGATTTGGTTGCGATATTCATTCCGATGTAACCGGCAGTTGCGCTCAAAACCGCGCCGATAATAAATGAAACCGCAATTACCGGCGAAGACGTTTCAACCATTGTTCCAGACCAGCCAAGAAGCGCCGCCGCGACAATTGCAAAGTAGGTTAATACTTTCCACTCGGCTTTTAAAAATGCCATCGCGCCTTCAGCAATATAGCCTGCAAGTTCAACCATATTGGCTTCACCGGTAGGCTGCTTGTATACCCATCTGGATTGCACTGACATGACAACTAATCCAAAAATCCCTAATGCCGGGATCAGATAAAGAATTGTAGATTCCATTAAAAACCGCCTATCTCTTAAATTGTTTAATCAAAAATATGACAGCCTTCTCCAGCGCGAAGAACAACGAACCGAATCAGGCAAAAGGGTAATTATTGCCGATTTTAGGGCAAAGTTTCAAATGCGCTTTGTGAATTGAGTGCAAAAGTCGAGATTTTTGAGATTTAACGGGTTGGTTGAGACACTAATTTGAATAGTGTCGAGTGAATAACTATAAATTGCTTTATCTTTAATCTTCGTTTTTCACTTTTTACGAAGTTGAATTGAATTGCTTGTTGAAAACAACTCGAATGAGTTATCTGATATATCATTTAACATCACGTTGTAAGTCCTTCTTTATGCAATGTCGGCATCCACTCCGGCTTACGCACACTGATGATTCCAACCGCTTCCTTCAAAGCTGCCGGTTTCAACTTGTGGAGTTTATCAAGATTTAATTCTTCACCGCGACGCCAGATTTCAGCGATACATTCACCACAGCTTCCAGATATATCATCATCTTCGACAAGATTTGAAGCTACTTTAAAAAGTGCTTCCTCAGCTTCCGGTTCGTTATATGAGATAAGGTAAGTAGCGGCATCATCTCTTTCTGCCCAATCAACCCTGCTGTCCAACAAAATAGCGATGAGCGACTGCGGTTGCTCATACACTTTTCCAAATAACTTATCCTTTAGATTTCGTAAGTTCATATTCAGAAACCCAAAAAGCATCGAACTTTTATTTACGGGTAATGACGCGTCAATCTTAACTTCTCACTTTTCATCAAGTTGTTCACGTTCTATTTTGCTCTTCGCATCAATTCGACAAAACGCTCGAAAAGATATTCCGAGTCGTGCGGACCCGGCGCGGATTCAGGATGATATTGAACGCTGAAAACGGGAAGTTGTTTGTGTTTAAGCCCTGCAACCGTGTCGTCATTAAGGTTGATGTGAGTAATTTCTACTTCGGGAGGTAAAGATTCGGCTTCGACCGCAAAACCGTGATTGTGCGCGGCGATTTCTATTTTGTCATTGGATAAGTCTTTGATCGGCTGATTACCGCCGCGATGCCCGAACAGCATTTTATAAGTTGTGCCGCCGAAAGCCTGCGCGACAATTTGGTGTCCGAGACAGATGCCGAACATCGGGACTTTTGAAGCGGCTAATTTTTTTATTTCTTCAACGACCTTTTGCATCGCCGCCGGATCGCCCGGACCGTTTGATAAAAAATTCCGTCCGGTTTGAGCGCGAGAACTTTTTCAGCGGAAGTTTCAGCCGGAACAACGGTTAGACGGCAGTCGAGTGCGGCAAATTCGCGCAGAGAGTTTGTTTTCACGCCGAAATCAAAACAAACGACGTGAAATTTTTCATCGCCGACAGCGGCATATTCAAAAAATTTGTCAGTCGAAACCGTGCTGGCAAGTTCGCGATTTTTCATTTCGGGCGAGGCGCGCACCTTTTCTAAAAGACTTTTTTCGTCCAAATCAACGGTTGAAATCGCGGTTCGCATCGCACCTTTATTCCGAATGTGGCGAACCAGAGCGCGAGTGTCAATATGTTCGATGCCGACAATTTTGTGGCGTTTCAGGTATGCGTCAAGAGTTTCCTGCGAGCGCCAATTTGAAGCGATTCGACTAGCTTCGCGCACGACAAAACCTTCGACCCACGGACGGCTTGATTCAGAATCTTCATCATTTACGCCGTAGTTTCCGATCAGCGGATACGTCATACATACAATTTGTCCGGCATAACTCGGATCGGTCAAAATTTCCTGATAACCGGTCATCGAAGTGTTAAAAACCATCTCCCCGAAACTCTCGCCTTCCGCGCCAAAAGACTCGCCGCGAAACGCGCGCCCGTCTTCAAGAACCAAAATTGCTTTTTTGGGTGAACTCATTCTTATAGTGGTAAGTGGTAAACGGTAAATTTTCTAAAACTTACCGTTTACTACTTACTATCATTTATCGCTGTCCTCGTGAATATCACTGGTCGTAACTTCCTCCGGCAAGTTATATTTGCCGTGGGTTAAAAAACCGACGTTTGCGGGGTTCCAGTAGCGAAAAAACGCTTTGCCATAAATATATTTTTCGGGAACCAAGCCCCAGTAGCGCGAATCTGAAGAGTTATCGCGGTTGTCACCCATCACGTAGTAATGATGCTCGTCAACTTTTTTTGATTGAAAACTCGGCAGAGATTGGTTATGTTCTGCATCGATATATGGTTCGTTCAATTGGCTTCCGTTAATATAAATTACGCCGTTGCGAACTTCGACCGTTTCGCCCGGCAAGCCGATGATGCGTTTGACGTAACTTTTGTCCGGCTCTTTCGGGTACCAAAAAACTACAATATCGCCGCGCTCGAGATGTCCCCAACTGACGCTTTCGAATTTGTAATAAACTAATTTATTGACCAGCAGACGCTCGCCGTCGTGAAGCTGCGGCAGCATCGAAGTTCCCTCAACCACCACCGGTTGGGCGACAAAAACTCCGAGTAAAATAAAAACGGCAATTATTAAAATTATATCTCGAAGCAACTTTATACTTTCTGTCCAAAGCCCTTGTCTCGATTCGCTTTTTAAGCGGACAACTTCAATATCCCGGTCGTCTCTGGCGGAAACAAAGCCAAAGTCCGGTTGGTTTTTTCTTTGAAAATCGAACATAATTTAACAACTTCGATGCATATTTCACGGTTTTAAGTTAGAGAGCTTGTCCCGAACCAAACTTAAAACTATCGGTAAAATTAAAACTTGTCAAAATCTTGAAAGGAGTTTAAACCTTTGAACGAACAAATTCGCGCTCTTTTCCCCGCCGCTGAAATTTTCACATACTTAAACAGCGCCGCCGTTTCGCCCATCCCGATCACGGCAATCAAAGCCGTTGAATCACAACTGCGAGACGTCAGCGAAAACGGTTCAGTCAATTATCTGGAATGGGTAGCGACCAAAAATCGGGCGCGCGAAATTATTGCCGAAATGCTTCACGTAAAAGCCGGGCAAATCGCTTTTATGCGCAATACGTCCGACGGGTTCGCAACTGTGGCGAACGGTTTAAGGTGGCGAAAAGAGGATAATATCGTCAGCTTTGAACGTGAATTTCCCGCCAATTTTTATGCCTGGAGACGCCTTCGAGATGCGTTCGACATCGAACTGCGCCTGTGTCCCGAACGCGAAGGGCGTATTGACTTGGATGAATTGATCGACTTAATTGATGCAAATACGAAACTTGTGACGATTAGCGCGGTTCAGTTTGGTTCAGGTTTTAAGGCTTGTTTGGAAAAAATCGGAAGTGCCGCGCGAAAAGTTGACGCGCTTTTTGCCGTTGATATTATCCAGGCGCTCGGCACAATGCCGTTTGATTTGGAAGCGCAGAAAGTTGACATTGCAGCGGGCGCGAGTCACAAATGGCTTTGCTCGCCCGAAGGCTGCGGTATTCTGTATCTCGGCGAGAGGGCGCGGGAAAGAGTTGAACCGACGCTCGTCGGATGGATCAGCGTCGAAGAACCCTGGGATTTTGAAGCGGTTGGGCAGCCCTGGAAATCAGGCGCTTTAGCCTGGGAGAGCGGAACCGGAAGCGCCTCGCTTTTCTACGGCTTGGAGCAAAGCGCGAATCTTCTTTTTGAGGCGGGGGCGGAAAAAATTGAAAATTATTTAGAGGAATTGACCGATTATCTATGCGAACTTGTCAATAGCAAAAATTATGAAATCGTCAGTTCGCGCGCGCCCGGCGAAAAGTCGCAGATCGTTTGTCTCAAGCCTCAAAACGGCTTTACTTCCATTGAGATCGCCAAACATTTAGAAAACAAAAAAATCATCGTTTCGCCGCGCGGTGAACGCGTTCGCATCGCGCCGCATTTTTTTAACAGCCGAAAAGATATCGAAACGCTCGTTGAAAATTTGCCTTAAATGATTTTTTCAAAGAAAGAAATATAGCTGCGGATGAATGCGGGGCAACGTAGCTAAAACAAGATTAACGGTTTATATACAGAACTTTCTCAAAGAGCGTTGGCACCCTTGCTTCGTGCCTGTTTCTGCAAATAATGAGAAATTCCCGGAAAATTAAAAAAGGACTTTTAAAAAGTATAATATCCTTTCTTCTACTTTTTTTAAATTTTAATTTCCTATCTGCGTTAATTCGCGCTTATCCGCGGCTAATTTCTTCTTTGTAATCTTTATTTAGAGATACACGCAAAATTTCCGCCACGCTCCACGCCTGCGCGACGCATCCGCGTGACTCGTGCGGTGGGTCGCCGTCAAAGATTTCGGAAATCTGTCCGCTGCCCGCTTCGCTCAGATGATTTTTGAAGCCTTCTATAATTTCACCGACCCGTTTTTCAATCTGCGGCTCGTCCGCGTAAACTTTGCGGTATGCGTCAACAAATGCGCCAATCAGCCACGCCCAAACAGTTCCTTGATGATAAGCGGAATCCCGCGCGAGTGGGGAGCCGATGTAAATTCCGCAATAATTTTTATCGCGCGGCGAGAGCGTGCGCAAACCGAAGGGCGTAAGCAGTTCGGTTTCAATTTTTTCGACGACTTTTCGCGCTTTCTCGAAATCTAAAATCGCATTTGGCAGACTGACCGCAAAAATTTGATTTGGTCTGACGCTCGCGTCTTTTTCTCTTCCGTCGATTACGTCAAACAGGCATTGCTCCGCGTCGTTCCAAAAAATTTCGTTAAAACTTACCTGAGCTTTGTCCGCCATTTTCACGTATCTTTGCCGATTTTTTTGATCACCAAATTTCTTGGCAAAATCAGCCATTATACGCAGCGCGTTATACCAGAGCGCTTGAATTTCCACTGCCTTTCCGGTTCGCGGCGTAACTACTAAATCGTCGATTTTAGCGTCCATCCACGTCAGCTGCACACCCTTCGCGCCCGCGTAAAGCAATCCGTCCGCGTCAATTTTTATCCGGTAGCGAGTTCCCGTTTTGTGCCAGGCGATAATACCGACGAGTTTTTCATACAGATTTTCGCGGACGAAATCGTAATCTTCGGTCTTTTCGACATAAGCGCGAATCGCTTCGAAATACCAGAGCGTCGCGTCAACCGTGTTGTATTCGGGCTGTTCCCCGGCATCCGGAAAACGATTCGGCAGCATTCCTTCGGAAATATGTTTTGAGAATTCGAGCAGAATGCTTTTTGCAATTGTAGGGCGATTCGTCGCCAGAGTTAGACCATTTAAGGCAATCATTGTGTCGCGTCCCCAATCGGAAAACCATGGGTAACCGGCGATTATCGTTTTCCCCGCACCGCGCGAAACAATGAATTGGTCGGCTGCCAAAACGAGTTGTTTGTTGAAATCATCTTTCGCACCGGCGATTTCAATTAACTTTTCGCGCCGTTCAATTTCTTTATTTTCAAAACTTTGAGCGTCGGAAATTTTTTGCGGCTCGGTTGAAGTGATGACGATTGCCGGCTCTGACATATCGAATTGAAGGGCGAACGGTTGAAATAAATCTTCCGAAAAATCAAAGCCGCGCTCTTTTTCAATCGCGTATTCAAAATTTCGATACCAAACGCCTGTTTTTTTCTGGCTGACGGAGTTATGCGCAAAATAAAGCGCCGGCATTTCCGCTGAAGGGCGCACGGTTATCAGATTTTCGCGGGCTTCAAAGTTCAAATCGAATTTATCGTTTTCGTGCTGCAGTTGGTGATAATCGGAAAATGAAAGCAGCGGTTTCATTTGTAAATGGACTTCGGACTTTGGACTTTGGACTTTGGACTTATACCCGATGACCGTCGTATTTGACTCTTCGACCATAAAAACCTTTTTCTCAATCTCTATGCCTTCAATCTCAAAAGTCCAGATGGGAAAAGGGGCGAGGCGAAAGTTTTTTAAATATTTATAGCCTTCCGGGTAAACAACATTCGGATATTGATTGGTCGATAGCTCATAAGATTTGCCGTCGATAAAGAGCGTTTCTTCAAATTTGGAAAGCATCGTGATGCGTCCCAGAGGCGGACGCGTAGCGGCGGTCAAAAGCCCGTGGTAACGGCGTGTGTTGGCGCCCGAAACGCTTGACGAAGCAAAACCTCCGATGCCGTTTGTTTCAAGCCATTCGCGCTTTGTCGCGGCAGTAAAATCGTGACAAATTTGCGCGTCAAAATTTATCATTGATGTTCTATTAATTTCTTTTGTTATTTTCTATCGAAAAGATTAATAAGAAGTTATATATTTTGCAAAGTTTAATGTGCAGAAATTGAAAATATTTGATAACTTTATTTTTCAAGGGAGAAACAATATAACAAATATGAAACACTCTTTTGGCGGAGAATGGACACAGGAAAAACTTGAAAGAATAAGCGAATATTTGATTCATTACAAGATTGCACTAAAGAATCAACCATTCAAGCTTGTTTATATTGATGCTTTTGCGGGAACAGGTTACATAAATCAAAAAGAAGACAACTTTCAACCTTTTCTGCCCGAATTTGCAGAAGAAGAAGTCAAAGAATTTATTGATGGGTCCACAAGAATTGCTTTACAACTTGAAAATCCGTTTGATACTTATATTTTTATCGAGAAAGATAAGGAAAGGGTTTTTGAACTTAGCAAACTTAAACTGGAATTTCCAGAACTTGCTGATAAAATTTTTCCGGTTAAGCGAGAAGCAAATGAATATATACAAAGTTTGTGTGAAAAAGATTGGTTAAAAAGTAATCGCAGGGCTGTAATGTTTCTTGATCCATATGGAATGCAAGTAAAGTGGGAAACGATTGAAGCGATAGCAAATACAAAAGCAATTGACCTTTGGCTACTGTTTCCATTAGGAGTTGCTGTTAATCGCCTTCTGAGAAATGACGGACAGATTAGTCCAAAGATTAAGCAAAGACTTGATGATATGTTTGGAACTTCTGAATGGCAAGAGTTTTTTTTTAGAGAAGACCCGCAACAAGATTTATTCGACCAAACTCCAAGATTAGTAAAGTCTGTCAATTTAACTGGAATTGCCGAATATTTTAATAACCGACTCAACGCTATGTTCGAGAAAGTGGCAAATAATCCTTTACGATTGATGAATTCACGCAATAATCCACTTTATTTATTGTGTTTTGCTTCTGGAAATCCAAAAGGTGCGGAGCCTGCTGTTAGAATTGCACAGCATATTTTGAAGGAGAAGAAATAATCGTGGCTTCAAAATCAACAATTGAATGGACAGAAAGCACTTGGAATCCAATAACGGGCTGTAACAAAGTCAGTCCGGGCTGTAAAAATTGCTACGCTGAAAGATTATCTAAGCGTTTAAAAGCGATGGGACAAGCTAATTATAAAAATGGTTTCAAATTGACTTTACAACCACAGATGCTAGAACTTCCGCTTAGTTGGAAAAAACCGCAAACGATTTTTGTCAATTCGATGTCAGACCTTTTTCATAAAGACGTGTCACTTGAATATGTTCAGGAAGTTTTTGACGTTATGAAACGCGCTCATTGGCATCGGTTTCAAGTTTTGACAAAACGCGCTGACAGATTAGCGGAATTGGGTTCACAGCTTGAATGGTCGCCGAATATTTGGATGGGCGTTTCGGTTGAGAACCAAAAATATGTTCAACGGATTGACGAACTAAAACAGATAGGTGCGAAAACAAAATTCTTATCTTTAGAACCTTTACTCGGCGCTTTAAAAAATCTTGATTTAAACGGAATTGATTGGGTAATCGTAGGTGGTGAAAGTGGTTATGGCGCGAGACCAATCAAAGAAGAATGGGTTTTGGAAATTCGTGAACAATGCCAAAATTTTAATGTTCCTTTTTTCTTCAAACAGTGGGGCGGAGTTAATAAAAAGAAAACAGGGAGAATACTTGAAGGCAGAACTTGGGACGAAATACCTGTGACGGCGATTTAAGCAAACAACCCTTCAACTACGCCTTTTTCGTAGATGATAAAAAGACCGAGACCAACACTGATTAAACCAGCGACGCATTGTAGAATGAGATTTAAACGATTAAAGCGCAGAGCCGTTATTTGAAAAGGCAAACCGACAAGGAAACTCATCAGCATCATTCCGCCGATTGAGCCGATGCCGAAAATTAAAATGTAAAGTAAGCCCATCGCGGTTGAATCAATCGTCGGAATAACAAGTAGCATCAACGCCGCGCTGCCCGCCAGACCGTGAATCATTCCGATGACAACGGCGCGCGGGCTGATCGAAAGACCGTGATGCGATTCGGGGTCATTTTCTTTTCCGCGTTCGTGAAGGTGCGGATGAACGTGAGTTTTTTTGCCGTGTTCGTGGGTGTGAAAATGCAGCGTTCCGCCCTGAACAATTTTTTGAAGAACATTCAGACCAAGCAGCACCAGCATTATACCGACACCAAATTCAAGCGCTCGTTCGGTTTGCTCGCTGATTTGGAAATCGAGCAGAAGAACTAACACGCCGGCGATAAAAAGTGAAATTGTGTGTCCGAGTCCCCACAAACCGCCGACAATTGCTGAACTGAAAAGGCTTCGGCGTTCGGTGACAATTGTTGAAACCGCCGCCAGATGATCGGCTTCAACCGCGTGCTTAAGTCCGAGAACAAAGCCGAGTGACAAAACCGCCGCTGTCGAGGTCGAAAACATTAGTAACAAAATTTCAGACATTAAAAAACTCCTCTGAAAGTAAAAACTAAACTAAAGAGTTATAACAAATAACCGCGCCGACGCAGGTGATGACAAATGCGCTGAAAACCGGCAGAACTTTAACAATTCGATTGTTGCTGAGCGCAGAGCTTTCGAAAAACTTTCCAACAAATAAAAACGCTAATCCAACCGCCGTTAAAGTTGTTGCTAAACCGATGCTGAAAACCATCGTCAAAATAATTCCGTAACCAATGCGGTTTAGAGAAATAGCGGAAAGCATCAAAATCAGCGCCGAAGGGCAGGGAAGCAAACCGCCCGAAACTCCTAATGCGAGAAGATTGCGCCAGGAGATATTCTCCGGCGGCGCGTGAGTGTGCGTTGAACCGCCGTGCGTATGTGTTAATCCGCCGTGCGTATGCGTTTGACTTTCATTGCCGGAAATTTCGTCTTCAGGCAAAATTTCGTGATTGTACTCGTCGTGATGATTATCAGTTTTCCAGCCCAAAAACGAAAATAGACGATCTTTGAAAAGCGTCAGACCGATAAAGAAAACAAGCAGTCCCGATACAAAACTGAGAAACGGCATCAAACGTTCGGGCAAAATATAACTTGACGCGAAAAGCGCGACGATACCGAGCGCAAAAACACTGAGCGTATGCGTAATCGTTACCGTCAGCCCGAGAAATACGGCGTGTTTAATCGTGCCGCGTGAACCGACCAGATACGCTCCGACGACGGTTTTTCCGTGTCCGGGCGACATCGCGTGCATCGCGCCGAAACCGAAAGCGAGCAGCAGCCCGGCAAGCACAATCGGAAACGTAATCTCCGGCACGTTGATTAATTCGGCAAATTTATCTTTTTCAATCGGCGGGCTGACGTGTCCGTCGCGATTCTGCAAAACTTTCGCGCCCACGGGAATGGTGCTCGTAGTAAAAGCGAATTCCGCTTTTTTTTCAGTTAGAGGCGCGTTCAAAGTTTCGTTCGGATACGCTTTTAATTCATCGGTAATTCCGCTGCCGAACGCTGAACTGTCAAAAATATTAACGCCGGCGACGCGCCCGATGACGATTTCTTTCCAGCCGACGCGCTCGGTATAATTTTTGTTTTCAAAATTTATTCGATGAACGGTACTTAAATTTTCAATTGGCAAATCACCGATCAAATCCCACTCAATCCTCAGCGTTGGAAGATTCCCTGAGCCGGGCGGCAAACTAATATTTTTGGCGGTTTCACGAAGCTCAATCGATTGTCCGTCAACTGAAATCAGCAGATTTGACAGATAATTCGGCGTGATTCGGCTGGCGTAAGCGTTCAGCTCATCTTCAGAAAGTAGGCTGTCCCGGTTTGTGTCAATCGTTTGCGATTCCTGAAATGTCGGAATCTCCGCCAAATCAAGAACCGAGCGCAGTTTGACTTTGGATTTTTCAATCTCGATTCGTGAATATTGGTTAACGCTGAAATTTCCCAAAGGATGCGCCGATGCTATCCCGGCAAGGGCAAACATTAAAAGTAGCGCTGATAAGTAAATCTGTTTTGGCATAACTGTATAATGTTTTGATTGCGCGCTGGTCACTAAACGATTTGATTTTACGCGCCGGGCTGATGGAATTTAAGTTTACCGTTGTGAATTTCAAAGCTATTTTAATTCCTGCAAAGCTTGTCTGGCTTTATCCGCCTGCAGAATATCAAATGACGGATTCGTCTGGAGAGCTTTTTGAAGAAATTCGGCGGCGCCCTTTTTATTGCCCAATCCTTTCTCAATCATCCCTGCGTGATAAAAAATTCGAGCATCTTTTGTTTTTAAGCGCATTGCTTCGTTGATAATTTTTTTAGCCGCCTGAAAATCACCTTTTTTATAAAGATTCCACGCCAGAATATCAGCGGTGAAAATATCTTTTCGTTTTGCGTGTTCACGTGTCGCAATGTCCAGTGCCGCATCGAGTTTCACGTCGTGATCCGCCCACAAAAGCGCGAGTCGCCGCTGGTCGCTGGCATCGCCGAGTTTTTGTTCTATAAATTCCGCCAGATCATATTGTTTTTTAGCTTCTTCGGTTTTGCCTGATTTTGTGTAAATGTCGCCGAGCGCAATAACGGTTTCGGTCAAAGGAATTTTATTCTGGGCTTGCGTAAACAAATTGACGGCATTTTCAAAATCGCCGACGGCGGCGCGGGTGTGTCCTTTGCCTGCCAGGGCGAAATGATAATTCGGGAAAACCTGTAAAGCCAGGTCGTATTGTTTTTCGGCTTCGGCAAATTGTCCGATTTTGAAATGTTCGTCACCGAGATGAACTAAACACCACGCCTGCGCTTCCTTCTCGCGCGGGTCAACGATCCGCGCGGCGATGCCCATTGCTTCAATCGCGCCGGCGCTGTCGCCATAAAGCGAGCGAACATATGAAACGCGGGCGTAAGATTCCATCGTCGGACGCAAATCAACCATTGTCTGGACGGCATCGAGCGCTTCCTTGTAATTTCCGAGTTCAACATTCGCGTCGGTCAAAGCGCCATAAATAGATGGATCTTGCGGATATTCTTTTTGCAGTTGTTGGGCAAAGTTTAGGGCTTCTTCGAAACGATGAAAAGTTAAAAGCAGAGAGCCTTT
>JACCRD010000204.1 GCA_013813755.1 Acidobacteriota bacterium
GCGTATCCGGGAAAGCCGGCGCCCGAAGTCTCGTGTCGTGTTGTTTGTTCGCCCGCGCAAACAGAGTTTGATTCGAATTAAGGTTAAAATCGAAACGCACGATGTGAGTATTTAAATCTTCCGGGACGGGCGCGTTAAAGCGAAAACCGCCGGTGTTCAGTCCGTCGCCGCCTTCGGTTGTGTTTGAAGGGTAGCGCCGGGCAGCATCAGCTAGATATGCGATTGCCGCTGGATTTAAGTCAAGTTGCGTGTAAGCGGCGTTTAACTGTGCTTGGTTAAGCGTAACGCGAGTGCCGTTTGTGCTGATAAAGTTTAGTTCGCCGCGTCCTAAACTCGGCAGCGGAACGACTTGCAGAACGGAGGTTTCAGATTTTTCGCGCTGTCCTTCATACGAATAGAAAAAGAAAGCTTTGTTTTTAACAATCGGTCCGCCAAGCGCGCCGCCGAAAACGTGTCGGTCAAGCTTCTGTCTTTCGATGCCGGCAAGGTTGTTGAAAAAGTCGTTTGCCGAACCTTTGGTTGGGCGAAAAAATTCAAACGCCGCGCCGTTAAAACTATTTGAACCGCTTTTGGTTGAAAGCGAAATCTGTGCGCCGGAAGAACGTCCCTGATTGGCGTTCGGATTTGAAGTGGTTACGCGAAATTCACTGATCGATTCTGCCGTAACTCTTAAAATAGGAGAAAAAGCCTGATTGGTTTGCTGTTCGTTGACATCGATTCCATCAAGCGTGATGTTCGATTGGTCGGAGCGCCCGCCATTAACCGAACCGTCGCGCGTTACGCCGGGCTGCAGACTGAGCAGCCTAGTGACGTTTCTCAAATCGGTCGGCAACTGCTGAATTTGCTCGGGTTGAAAATTGTTTCCGAGGCTAGCATCCTGCGTGTTAATAACTGATTCGATGGTATCGCTCGTGACGGTGACGGTTTCGCTGATGTTTCCGGCTTCGAGCGCGACGTCAATTTCGGTTGATTTATCAATCAGCGCGCCGACGTTGTTTTGTACGAATTTTTTAAATCCGCTTGCTTCGACTTCCAAAACATAAATGCCAGGCTGAATTGAGGCAAAATTATACGCACCACTGTCAGTTGTCACGAACGAGCGGGAAAATCCTTTCTCCGCGTTCACCAAACGAACCGTCGCGTTGACGATAATATTTCCCTGGGCATCTCTCACCGTTCCGGTAATTGATGAAACCCCGGATTGCGCAAATACCGCGTTAACCGACAGAATTACCAACAGAAACGCGCCGAGCCAAACTGTAAAACAATTTCTGAGCAGCATTTTGTAATTCATAGCTTTTATCTCCTGATTTTGAACTACGGTAGAAGTGGTTAGAAATTTGTATCGCAGAAAAATTATAATTTTAAGCGAATACGAATAATTTTTTTTAGGCATTTTGCATACCAAATTACGCTCGTTCCATTTGTTCTACGAATGTTCTACGAATAAGATAATTAAAATCGCAGCCGTCGATAAAAAACAGATTTCGTCTGCCCACCGGTGAGCGGATTCGGTTTGCGAAAATCTATTAAAAATTTCATTTTTTTGGATTTAATTTGACATCGGCGGACTTTGGCTGCGGTTGCGCCGCTTGTCAATACAACGGAAAATTTGTAAATTCAAGTATGGAAAAGCTCAAAATTTTACTCTCCCTCATATTTCTTTCGTCCGTTTCACAAACAATTTTCGCTCAAAAAAAACCAGTTGATTTAATCGTCTCCGGCGGAACGATTGTCACGATGAATGCGGAAAGAAGTCTGATTGAAAACGGCGCGGTGGCGGTTCAAAACGGGGAGATCGTCGCGATTGGAAAAACATCGGATATTTCACGGCAGTTCGCTGCCAGACAAATTATCAATGCTGGCGGCAAGGTCGTTATTCCCGGACTCGTCAATACGCACACGCACATTCCAATGACGCTTTTTCGAGGCATTTCGGACGATTTGGATTTGCAGGAGTGGCTCACGAAATATATCTTTCCAGCCGAAGCCAAAAATGTGACGGAAGATTTTGTCCGCGTCG
>JACCRD010000213.1 GCA_013813755.1 Acidobacteriota bacterium
ATATAAACTTTCAATTCCCGGCTCGGAACGCGCAAGACAGCGTATAAAACCGGCTCCAAGCCCAGAAGTTGCGCGGCGCGGTCAAAGCGTTCACTCATCGCTTCGAACGGATTTTTTTCATCACTTCCCTTAAAACGCCGCATTTCATCAGCCATCGGATTTGCCATTTTTATAATCTTCTCCAAATTTTCATAATTTTAGAATTGCTTTATTAATCTGTTGATAAGCAGCGAAGTTTGAGACAAATATAATTAAAATGTTTCGTTCGTTAGATGATCCGAACTTCTTTCGCTTTCTTACTTCAAAACTTCATTCATTGCGCCGCTTCGATAGCCGTGTAAATCCAGAGTTACATAGCGAAACCCTAATTTGCGAAATTTTTCAGCCAATGATCCGGTTGCCTCAATCGAAAGCGCGCGTTCCATTTCTCCAGGCGCGATTTCCAGACGAACAAGTTCGTCGTGGACACGCACACGAAATTCTCGAAAGCCAAAAGAGCGCAAAATCTCTTCGCCGCGTTCGACTTTTGAAAGTCTTTCAATCGTGACCGGAACGCCATACGCAATTCTCGAAGAAAGACACGGACTCGAAGGCTTGTCCCAGCCGGAAAGTTTTTGAATTCGGCTTAACTCCCTGATTTCATTTTTGTGAAGACCAACTTCAATCAGAGGACTGCGAACATTTTTCTCCGCCGCCGCTTCTCTTCCCGGACGATAATCGCCTACATCGTCAACATTCGCGCCATCCAGTACGAAATCAATTCCGCGCTCTTTGGCAATGGTCGAAAGTTTACCGTAAAGCTCTGTTTTGCAAAAAAAGCAGCGATTAGACGGGTTCGCGCTGTAATTCGGATCGTTTAGTTCGTCCGTTTCAATCGTTCGATAATTAAACTGAAATTTTTCGGCGGTTTGAGCGGCTTCTTCACGCTGGATTTGAGAAACGCTTGCCGAAAATCCGGTCAGACAAACCGCTTTTTTGCCAAGCTCCTGGGTGGCGATTAGAGCCAGGTAAGAACTGTCGACACCGCCGGAGAAAGCGACCAACACCGATTTCATTTCACGCATCAAAAAACGCAGATTTGCTTCTTTTTCAAAGATTCCGGGTGAAAGATTTTGTGTTTTACCGCGCCGCGCATTTGTCATTCTGATATTCGCTTTTTGAAAAAGTGTCTGAAAGCTAACACTTAACCTGCAAATCTTATCTTAGTGTCGGGCATTAACGCAACTGCTTTCGTAAGAAAAAATTAGATGTTTTACACTTTCTAATGTTAAAATTTTTATGCTTTCTCAACTATTAAATTATAAATTCAAGTCTATTTTAATGTTACAATCTTGCGCCGCCCGCCAAAACTTTCACGCTCTTTTTTCCATCATAATTTTGGTGTTAACAATCTCCGTCGTCGTTTCCGCACAACAAGCGGAAGCCGCTCAAAATGCTGTCATAATATTTAATCAGGGACAGGATGCGCACGAAAAAGGAAATTTTGCCGCCGCTCTAAAATATTATGAAGAAGCCCTGAGGCTCACGCCGGAATTTCCTGAAGCTGAATTTCAGATGGGCAGCGCTTTGCTTTCCGCAGGAAAAAAAGATGAAGCTGAGACGGCTTTTAAGCGAGCAATCAAACTGCGCCCTGACTGGTCTCTGCCGATGGCAAGTTTGGGAAGTTTATTGATTGAAAAAGATCAATTCAGCGAAGCGGAAAAAATCTTAACAAAAGCGATTGAAATTGATGCGCAGAACTCTCCGGCATATGTCGCTTTAACCGAACTACTCATCCGCGCGAAAGCCAGTCCCGAAGCGTTAAAACAACTGTTGGAGAAACTCAGGGTGCTTAGTTCCAAAGCCAATCCGACCGCATCCGTCTGGGCGGCGCGCGGAGCTTTGGAACGAATTGTGGGCGACAAAGTGTCCGCTAAAAAGAGTTTGGCGCAGGCAATTTTGCTTGACCCAAATAATCAATTCGCTTTGTACGAACGCGCTGAAATCGCTTTTTCAGAAGCGGACGTGGCGACGGTTTCAGATATTATTAGAAACCTTTCACGGCTGTCTCCCGATTCAAAAAACACGAAACTTTTACGTGCTCGTTTTTTGACTGAAAGCGGAAAAACGGAAGAAGCGATAAAAATTCTGGATTCAATCAAAAATCCCGCCGCCGATGTTTTGTTTTTGCGTAATAATATTTTGGACAATACCAGCTCAAATGTTTCTGAACTGGAAAAGCGACTTGAAAAACAGGAAAAAAATTCGATTGTTCTCACTCGTTTATGCGCGCTTCTGAGAAAAGACAATCCGGCGAAAGCTTTAGATTACTGCAGACGGGCGTGGGAAATTGAACCCGGCAGCGCGGCTCACGCGGTTGGATACGGCGCGGCGCTGGTACAGGCGAAAAAATATGACGACGCGGTAAGTATCTTTCGAAAACTTCTGCAGTATGTTCCAGATAATTTTACGGCGCGCGCCAATCTTGCAACCGCGCTTTTCCAATTAAAGAGATTTGCCGAAGCCAAAGTCGAATATCAACAGCTGACGGAAAAACAGCCGACATTGCCGATTGCCTTTTATTTTCTTGCTATCTGCCACGATAATTTAGAAGAATTTATGGACGCGATGGCGAATTACCAGCAATTTCTAAAACTTGCCGACTCCGGCATAAGCCAACTGGAAATTGAAAAAGTAAATTTGCGGCTCCCGGCTCTCCAAAAGTTAATCAAGCAAGGAAAAGGAAAGAAAAATAAGTAGAATGATTAGTAAAAGCAGTAAATCATTGTTGTCGAAAATCTTTTTTAAAATCACGGCGAGCGGTTTTTTATTAATTTTTTTGGGTGCGTTTTGTTTTGTACTCAACATTTCCGCCCAGCAGGATGTGCCGCCCGAGGTGATGCCGCCGCCGCTCAAATTTATTTCTAAGGAAGAAAAAAAATTACTCGAAGCCGAAACAGATGTTAAATCGCGAACCAAGCTGGCGCTCACTTTGATTGACGCGAAATTAAAGGAAGCCGAAGTATTCGGCACGCAGCAAAAATACCGGGAAATGTTTGAGAAACTCGGTAATTTTCATGCTCTGGTCGATCACACTTTAGATTTTTTAGACCGCAACGACAATGGCAGAGGAAAAGTTTTGAATAATTTTAAGCGTTTTGAGATGAGCCTTCGGACATATTTGACAAGAATCGAACTGATCAGACGCGATCTTCCGCTGGAATACGAGTTTTATGTCAAAAATCTTGGCAGATACATCAGAAACGCCCGCGCTAAAGCTGTCGAACCTTTTTTTAGCGAGACTATTGTTCCGAATAACAAGAATAATTTAAAGAGATAAATATGTTGATCAACAAAATAAAAATATCCTTTTTCGTTTTTACAACGTTTTTTTGCGTTCTGCTGCTATTTTCATTTTCAATATCGGCACAGAGGCGCGACCATCTGACTGAAATGGAAACCGAATTGGTACGTGAATTTCAGGAAATCGACAAGCGCACCGAAGTTCTCGTCAAAGCGATTGATCGCCGTTTTCTCGTCTTAAATGCGGTCAATGTTGGAAACGATAAACAATTTAAAAAGGATTCTGAAAAATGGGGCGATCTTCCGACTGGCACGCGCCGCGAACTGCTTCTTGACATCGAAAGAATTTTGCAGGAAGCGATTGACAACATTGATAATGTCGCCGAGCGCAATATCAAAAGCGAACTTTTCCCAAGATCAGTTCATATTTTAGCCGACGCATCCAAAAAGTTTCTGCCGCAATTAAAATCACAGCTTGATAAAACAAACACCGATATGGAAAAAGGCGCGATTCTTGGCTCGACGGAATTTTGCAATCAAATAATCGAAGCCTCCGCCAAAGTTCAAAAAGTTGCAAAGGAAGAAAAGAAAAAGAAGAATTAACCGTCGGATCAATTTTATTTTTTTGTTAAACAAATTTTTATGAAAAAAGTTTTCTTTAGTTTTATCGCAGTAATGTTTTTGCTGCTGGTGTTGAAATTGCATCAGCTTGTATTTGCTCTCCAATTCTAAAGTTATCTCCAAAAGAAGTTAGAATGGAATTTAACAATGAGTTAAAGAGAGCGAGCGTCGTCTTTAGCGGAGAAGTAACGCAGCTTGATACATTTACAGTGGTGTTTCGGGTTGAAAAAGTCTGGAAAGGCGAGATGGCTGAAGAAATGTCTATGTCAACTGGGGCAATAGATAACGGCAACGGGACAATTACAACTTCTGACTGCGATTATAATTTCAACGTAGGGAAAAATTATCTTGTTTATGCCTCGGGTTCAAGCAAAACGATGCAAACATTCTGCGTGCAGTGGGACAAGACCAATAGACATTTCTGCGGAACGTATAAAGTTTCTTAATGAAAAAATCAGTCTAAAAAAGCTGCCGACAAAAGTAAAAAAGGTTTCTGTCAGTCATTAGAATCTTAAAAATCAGTAAAAAGTTTTTCTAATCCAGCCTTTCTTGACGCTTACAACCGGTGAGTGTTAGTTTTTCCTATACAGTTTTTTGCGAAAATTTTATGGAAGACTTAAAGAAAACTCCTCTTAACAAAGCTCACCGCTCGCTTGGCGGAAAAATGGTTGATTTCGGTGGTTGGGATATGCCTGTTCAGTATTCGGGCGTGATTGCCGAACACCTCCGTACACGAAATAACGTCGGTCTGTTCGACGTTTCGCATATGGGCGAATTTTGGGTAGAAGGCGCGGACGCAATTGCTTTTGTTGACAAATTAACGACTAACGACGTGACCAAACTCGTTGACGGACAAGCTCATTATTCGGCTTTGACACGCGTTGACGGCACGGTTGTTGATGATTTGCTCGTCTATCGATTTGATGTCGATAAACTTCTGCTCGTCGTCAACGCCGGCACGACCGAAAAAGACTGGGACTGGATTACGTCGCATAAGGCTGACGAAAATATCACTCTGACCAACGCCAGCGCAGATTATTGTCAAATTGCCGTCCAGGGCAAAGACGCGATTTCTATAGTGCAGAAACTGACCGATACGAAACTCGACGAAATCAAATATTATCATTTTACGGTTGGCAAAGTTGACGGCGTAGACGCGATAATTTCGCGCACAGGTTACACAGGCGAAGACGGTTTTGAAGTTTATGCCGACGCGAAATTTGCCGAACAATTGTGGAATAAATTTCTGGAAGTCGGAAAATATGGTGAGGAAAACGGTATTCTCCCGTGCGGTCTGGCGGCGCGAAATACTTTAAGATTGGAATCGGCAATGTCGCTCTACGGTCACGAAATTTCCGACGAAATTACACCGCTTGAAGCAAATCTCGGTTGGATTTGTAAATTGAATACCGAATTTCTCGGACGCGACGCTTTAGTCAAACAAAAGGAAAAAGGCTTGGAGCGAAAGCTCGTCGGTTTTGAGATGATCGACAAAGGAATCGCCCGCGACGGTTTTGACGTTTTTGTTGAAGACGAAAAAGTTGGTTTCGTCACATCCGGCTCACCCGCGCCATTTCTGAAAAAGAATATCGGTCTGGCTTTTGTGCCCGCGAAACTTGCAAAGGTCGGTCAGGCGATTAAAATTGATGTCAGAGGCAAACATTTAGCGGCGGAAATTGTGCCGACACCATTTTATAAACGGCAAAAACAACGAATCAAATAAAATCAACGTGTCAAAAATGTAGTAATTCGATGGAAGAAGACTATGTTTTAGATTAAAAAGCGACGCACAGTGAATCTGAAACTTGGACTGAGGGCAAAAAACCAAAATCATTTTGGGCAAAATTGGTAAAAAGTGACAAAAGAAGTTTTGAAATTGCCACTTTTCGTTGTACAAATTGCGGCTATCTCGAATCTTATGCGAAGGTTAAAAACTAAAACTTCCAAATAAAAACTTTAAAATATATGTCAAATAAAATTCAAGAAAATTTACATTACAGTAAGGACCATGAATGGGTCGCAGTGGATGGTGAAGTGGCAACAGTCGGAATTACCGACTATGCGCAGCATGCGCTCGGCGATGTCGTCTATGTCGAACTTCCGAAGATCGGCGATAATCTTGAATCACACGAAGCATTCGGATCGGTCGAATCGGTTAAAGCCGTTTCAGAAATCTTTACGCCGATTGCAGGCGAAGTCGTCGAAGTCAACGATGCGCTCAACGACACACCCGAAGCCGTCAATTCAGACCCATACGGCGACGCGTGGATGATAAAAATAAAAATGAAAAACAAAGGCGAAGCCGACGCAATGCTTAACGCCGCCGAATACGAAGAATACCTTAGCGCTAACGCTTAGTGGTAAGCGGTGAGTTTTATCGCTTTTACTTACCGTTTATCATTTACCGTTTACCACTTAAAAAATGAGATATATTCCAAATTCACCGGAAGAGCGCGACGAGATGTTGAAAATCGTCGGCTTAAATTCCGCAGACGAACTTTTTCGTTCAATTCCAAAGGACGTTCAACTTAACCGTGCGTTAAACGTTACCGAGCCGCTCGCCGAGACGGAAGTGATCGGCGTGATGGAAAATTTAGCCGGTCTAAACACCGCATCGCGCAAGACTTCGTTTTTAGGCGCGGGCGCTTATGCGCATTATTCGCCGACCATTGTTGATCATTTGATTCAGCGCAGCGAATTTTTTACGTCTTATACGCCTTACCAACCCGAAGTTACGCAGGGAACTCTGCAATATATTTTCGAGTTTCAGACGCTCGTGTGTCAGTTGACCGGAATGGACGTGGCGAACGCTTCGATGTATGACGGCTCGACAGCGATGGCGGAAGCGTTTTTGATGGCGCAGAGAGTGACGCGCCGCGATAATATCGTCATTGCCGAAACCGTTCATCCGGAATATTTGGAAGTAGGCAAAACTTATACGCAGCACGGCGATCTGACAATTGAAACGGTTCATTTTGACAAAGAATCAGGCAGAATTCTGGCTGACGATTTACAAAAACTTGACGATAAAACCGCCGCGCTCGTAATTCAGTCGCCGAACTTTTTTGGTTGTATCGAAGATATTAAAGATTTGGCAGATAAAGCGCACGAAGTTAGCGCATTACTGATTGTCGTCGTGACAGAAGCTATTTCATTTGGTTTGTTGAAATCACCCGGCGAATGCGGCGCGGATATTGTCGTGGCTGAAGGTCAAAGTTTCGGAATCCCTCTCAGTTACGGTGGACCTTATGTCGGACTTTTCGCCTGTAAAGATAAATACGTCCGCAACATGCCCGGCAGACTCGCCGGAATCGCTTACGATAAAAACGGTAATCGTGGGTTTGTTTTGACTTTAGCAACTCGCGAACAACACATCCGGCGCGAAAAAGCGACATCGAACATTTGCACTAATCAAGGTTTGATTGCACTCGCCGCAACTATCTATATGGAAACGATGGGGAAAAAAGGCTTACAGGAAGTGGCGATGCAAAACGCGCAAAAGACAGCTTACGCCGCCAAACGAATTTCTGAAATAGAAGGCTTTTCAATTCCCTTCTCCGCGCCGAAATTTAACGAATTCGTTGTTCGCGCTCCGCATGCGGCAGAAGAGATTTTGTCAAAAATATTGAAAGAAAAAAACATCATAGGCGGTCTCGCATTGTCGCGTTATTACGATGATAATCCGAACGATTTTCTTGTGTGCGTTACTGAATTAAACACCAAAGAACAAATTGACAAATTAGTTTTGTCATTAAAAGCTTCTTTATAGCAGTATGGATTTGTACGAATTCGCACAATCACTTTCATCGCTTGGATGGTTAGCTGTAACGTTGGCTATTGTATTCTTGATAATGATTGTGGGTTATTTAGCATATTTGTTACAAGGAATTACAACAAAAGCTTGTCCGTTTTGCAGACAGCGAATTAACAAAAAAGCTATCGTTTGCCGTTATTGCGGAAGGGATTTACCTAATCAAATATGAGTATTACAAAAGTAACCCAACATCCAACACAAAATGAAGAATTGATTTTCGACCGTTCACAGACCGGTCGAATTGGTTATCGTTTGCCGAAACTCGATGTTGAAGAAACAAATATTGACGATTTTTTGCCGCTTGAATTGAGAAGAACCGACGACTTGGAAGGTGTTCCGGAAGTCAGTGAAGTTGACGTGATTCGGCATTTTACACGAATGTCAACTTGGAATTTTTCGATTGATTTGGGAATGTATCCGCTCGGTTCCTGCACGATGAAATACAATTCGCGCCTGAATGAAAAGGTGGCGCGAATCGCTGGCTTTGCTAATCTTCATCCGCTTGCGCCGGAATCAGAAGCGCAAGGCGCGCTCGAATTAATTTACAGATTGCAGGAAGATTTAGCGGAAATCACAGGGCTTCCCGGCGTGAGTTTGCAGCCTGCTGCCGGAGCGCACGGCGAAATGACGGGCGTAATGCTAATTCGCGCATTTCTAGATCAACGCGACGGCGAAAAATCTAAAGAGCGACGCGTGATGCTCATCCCCGATTCGGCGCACGGCACAAATCCCGCATCGGCGCATCTTGCGGGTTTTACCGTCAAAACTATCCGCTCAACCAGCGAAGGCTTAACCGATATGGAGCATCTGAAAATGCTTTGCGCCGAAGGCGGGGTTGCCGGATTGATGCTGACGAATCCGAATACCGTCGGGCTTTTTGAAAAAAACATTGTTGAAATCTGCGCCGAGATTCACAATGCGGGCGGTTTGGTTTATATGGACGGCGCGAATATGAACGCGCTCGTCGGTGTGGCGCGCCCCGGAGATTTCGGCGTGGATGTGATTCATTTGAATCTGCATAAAACTTTTTCAACTCCGCACGGCGGCGGCGGTCCAGGTTGCGGTCCGTGCTGCTGCACCGCTGAACTTGAACCATTTTTACCCGTTCCGCGAGTTGTTAAAAATGGCGAAAATTATAAACTGGATTTTGATTGTTTCGAATCAATCGGACGTGTCAAAGCATTTTTCGGCAATTTCGGAATGATGGTGCGGGCACT
>JACCRD010000234.1 GCA_013813755.1 Acidobacteriota bacterium
CCGATAAACAACGCCCGGACTCGGAAAAATCACTCCGCGCAGCAGAAGCGGGAGCATATCCACGTCAGCGAAATCCGTCCAGCGATCAGTGCGGTCAAAAATCTCGTCGCGTTCGTCAAACAAAAAAGTGTGTCCGAAAGCGAGAACCGCTTTTCGCCGCGTATCCAAAAGTTCGACGCGCTTTTCCAAAAACTTTGGCAGCCAAACGTCGTCCGAGCCGAGATATGCAAAATATTCACCGGAACTTTTGGCAAAACCTTCGTTCAGCGTCGCGCACAAACCGCGATTCTTCTGAACAATTAGTTCGGTGTCAAACGGACAGTCGGTTAAAATTTTTTCGATAACCTGCGGCGAACCGTCGCGTGAGCCATCATCGATGACGAGTAATTTATGCGGTGGTAGGGTTTGCCTGATAATTGACTTTAAACATTTTTCGACAAATGGGGCGTGGTTATACGACGGTACAAAGGCATAGACTTTCTTTTGATTCGACTGCTCCATCGTTCTCCAATAGAAAATAAAAGCATATTTGCCGCTGAAAGTCATTAATCAATCAAAAAATTCGTCGAAGGTTCTGCATCTCTCCAAGCAATCCAAATTGCGGCGGTGGAGAAATGTTTTCGTGAATATTTGCGTTGAACTGTAAAGATTTTTTTGCGGAATTCGATTGGTAAAGTTAAAACCTTTCGTTATTCAACCGCTTTGCAAGACGACAGGCATTAGTTTCAACGAGAATTGATTTATGAATAAGTTAAAATGGGTATGGATGAAATTAACATTTTTCAACGAATAATTCGAGTTGTTAAACAATATTTCTCAGGCAGCGCGCAACGGTCGCAATATTTCTGAGATCTTCTCGACACATCTCGCGCGGCAGATGATTTTCTTAAAACAGACCACAAAAATTTCAAAAAGAATCTTTCCCCTGCCAATATCGCCAGCGCCATTTGATACTCAGCGGATTGGAAGTTCGACGCACACCGAGCAGCACGTTAAGCCGCAGCTTTAAATAGTAATAGGCGAATAATATTATTTTCATACGACAGTTTCTAGAACTCTAAAATCTGACACATATAAAGTGGTGATTCAACTACAAGTGTAAAATGAGATTGTGTTTTACTGAGAATTTATCAAAGCTAAATTTACAGAATTGTAACAAGTCAGCGCGAATAAATTTCCGATTGCGGTAATTTACTTTTGGTTTAATAGCTATCCGGGAAAATAAATTAGCAGAAAAAAAAGGCAAGTTTTTAAACCTGCCTTTTTAATTAATTTTGACACGTTCTCAATTTCGTATTCACTCAATTTGTCGTGTTAACAAATTATCAAAAGATTGGCTCCGCAGGTAGGGCGTGAACTGATTTTTTATTTGCTGCATTTAATAAACTTAAACAATCACATCTCCTTTTTGTGTCCAAACCGAGTCCATCAGCTCGCTTTTTCCCGGGAAGCGGTAAGGAAATTTTCCAGAAAACACATCTTTACTGTTTTCTAAGTAGCAAAAGGCATTAAAACGACTTAAATTTTATTTATTTTTGACGACGGATATAGTAATTTGCGCCGGGTACTGTTTTGAATGATGAACAGCATTATTGGCAATTACGCCCTTTATTTCGTCGTAGTTATTTCCGCCGGTATTTAAATTGCGGTCAAAGCGCGGAAAGTTGCTGCTGGAAATTTCGATCCGAATACGATGTCCGGGAGCGAAATAATTGCTGGTCGTCATCGGCTGGAACTTTACTTTGTAAACTTTGTCTTTTTCCATCCAGACCGGCGGTTTGTCGTAGCCGTCGCGGTAACGCATCCGCTGGATCGTTTCGTCCAGATTATAGGCGCGCCCCTGTTCATCAACGTCGATCAGTTTGACGGTAAAATCCGTGTCCTTAACATCGGAAGAAACGTAAAGCGTGACATCAATCGAGCCGGTCAGCTCGACTGCTTCTTTAAGCGGTTCGGTGCTGTAAACGAGAATATCCGGGCGTTCTTCCATTTTGCGCTGGTCAAACGAGCCGCCCGTGATCGCGTTTCCCGTGCAGCAGACGTTGCCGCCGTATGACGGAACGGGATTCATCGGGTCATAAGTAAAACTGTCAGGCTGATCGGCGGCTGGCGGCATTGAAACTAATTTTCCGTCGCCGTTTAAAGTATTCGCTTTGCCACCGCTTGAAAGATAAAAAGTAACGGGCTGCGCTCCGGCGGGCGGAAAGGATTCGGCTGTCTGCCATTTGTTGCTGCCCATTGTGAAATAGCGGACTTTCGGCATCTTTAAAGTTCCGTTGTTTTCGCCTTTCAGGAAATGGTCGAACCAGCCGTAAGTCAGCGCATTGTAATCGAGCCGCGCATCGCCCATCGAGCGTTCGCCGACGATTGTATTTTCCGTCGCGCGCGTGTAGCTGCAGTGCAGCGTCGGGGCAATGACCAGATACTGTTTACCGGCAATGTCGGGATCGGCGGTTTTGCGAATGTGATTATAAGCCACAATATTCGGACCGACCGAGACATCATACCACGACGCGAACCAGAATCCCGGAATGTTGATCTTCATATTGTCGTGCCACAGCCCGCCTTTGTACCAAGCCGGATCGTTCGGCGTTCTCTTAATCATCGCGCCGCCGGTCGGAATCGGCATTTCGTCGGCGAAAACTCCGCGCGGCGCATCAACGGCTTTTAAAATATCCATTTCCGGCAAATGTCTGAGAGCCTGCGACCAATCAACCGGCGGCGGCTGTTCGGCGAGATCAAAACGTTTTGAAGCGCGAATAAGGTCTTCCTGC
>JACCRD010000006.1 GCA_013813755.1 Acidobacteriota bacterium
TGCTTGAAATCTACTTAAATGGTAAGTTGCAGAATGTTGAACCTTCAATAACAGTAGCCATTGATAAAGAAAACGATTGGATTGTCGGCGGTATTCATATCAAAGATCAGAGATTTAAGACTAGTAAGGGCATCGGCATCGGATCGGCGCTTGGTCAGATCAGAAAAGCATATAAGGTGAGTTGGATAGATTTCGGTGAAGGACCGCTTTTTGCTAATGTTGAGGATTTAGGCATCAGCTTTGAGCTTGATTTCTCTAAACCTTCAGATGAATGGTATCGAACACGAAACCAAAGCTTGATTCCAGATAGTGCAAGAGTGGTATCCATCAACGTCTATGACTCTGGAAAGGCGAAAAAAGCTGATTGAACAGGAGCAGCATAACAAGTCATTGCACCGGAGCACGAAACAGCTTTCTTGTTCAGCTTGCTTGATTAAATTTTAGGTTGCGTGTTGCCGGTTTCGCGCCCGGTGAACTCCGCCGTTAGCCGCTTCGTGTTGAGTAACTGCTTACAAATTACGAACTTTTTGTCACAAAAACTAGGCGTGCGGTGTTGTATATTAAAGAACTTCAATCTTGGTATTTTCTGGAGTGAAAATGAACTGCTTTAAAGTCATAAAATTTCTGCTCGTGTCTGCAATTGTTCTTATGCCATTCGTAATCTGTTCCGGTCAGCAGAAAGCCGATGATTTGAAGATTGAACCGTATATTTTCGAAAACTCGAAAAAAGAGAAAATTGATGCCGAATTTGGTAAGTTGACTGTTCCTGAAAACCGAACTAATCCGAATAGCCGACTAATCGAACTCACCTTTGTTCGTTTTAAAAGTACTTCTCCAAATCCGGGTTCGCCGATTATTTATCTGGCGGGCGGTCCGGGCGGTTCGGGGATTTCTGCGGCGCGGGGTAATCGCTTTCCGTTAAGCGAAACAACTTGCTTCATAAAGACGTCGTCCGTTAAACTCGGTGTTTCGCCCGCGTTAACTCCGCCGTTAAAATAAATCATTTGTCAGCAAATCCTCAAAAGTATCGCGTTTTCTGATCAATTTAACTTCACCAGTTTCTTTTATCAAAACAATTGCCGGAAGCTGCCGCCCGTTGTATTGAAACATTTGCGCAATCGAGTAAGCGCCGCAATTTAGTAAAACTAAGATTTCGTTTGGCTGAACATTTTCCGGTAACTGGCGATAATCGGGCAGACGGTTTTGTCCTTCGATGTCGAAATAGACATCGCCGCCGTCGCACAAGGGTCCGGCGAGTTTATAGGGGAAATCGTGCGCTTCATCGGCTCTTTCGGCGGAAATCAACTGGTAATACCATTTGTAAGTTTCCATTGAAAGCAGGATGTTGAAGCCTGCATCGGTCAACAACCAAACATCACTTTGGATTTTGGATTTTGGACTTTGGATTTTAGATTCCGTTAAATCAATTTTTGGATTTTGAAGCGGTCTTTCTTTTCGATTGCAAACTGTCGTTAAACAAATGCCCGCGTCGGCAATCACACTTCTGCCTGGTTCGAGCAAGAGGGTTATATTTTCCAAAAGATGCGCGGCGCCTGCGTTTTCGGCAACTTCTTTGACGCCGCGCCATGCTTTTTGCAGAACATCGGAGGGTTCGAGCGTCGCGCTGAATAATTCTTGCTGGGCGTGAGGAAAGTCTGCGGCTTGAGCCTCGTCGCGCAGATAATTGACGGGAAATCCGCCGCCTAAATTGATGTGCGAGAGTTTTAGATTTGTTTCTTCGTAAATTTTAACCAGGTTTTCAAACAAAGTCTTAAACGCTTCGGTGTAAGGTTCGGCATCGGGCGTTTGCGAGCCGATGTGCAGATGGATGCCGCACAAGTTGAGAAATTCGGCATCGTGCCAGCGACGAAAAGCTGATAATGCTTCATCGGGCATCATTCCGAACTTTGATGTCAAAAGCGCGGTTTGCAATCCACTGTGCGTGTTTGTTTCGATTTCGGGAACAAGCCGCAAAGAAACGTTTGCTTTTTTATTCAACCTCCGCGCGACTTTTTCGGTTAATTCAATTTCATACAGCGAGTCGGATTGAATTGCGTAGATGCCAGCGTTTATTGCTGATTCCAGTTCGGCTTCGGTTTTGCTCGTGCCGTTAAAAATAATTTGCTCGGGCTTAAAGCCGATTTTTAAAGCTTTGAAAAGTTCACCGCCGGAGTTTACTTCGAGATCGCTTCCGGCTTCTTTGACCGTTCGCAAAATCGCCATATTCGAGTTTGCTTTTGCAGCGTAACAAATTTTCAGGGGGCATCCAATAACTCTTTCAGCTTTTTTTAGACGTTCTATATTTTGTTTAATTCTCGCTTCGCTGAAAACAAAAAGCGGTGTCGCAAATTTGCGTCCCAAATCAATCGCGGAAACGCCGTCGATATGTAATTGCCCGTTTTTAACTTCGAGAAAGTTTTCTATTGTCCAAGCCGCCGGTGTTGGTTTAGAAGATGACATTTCTATATTTGGATAAAGCAAACTTCACCGCCGAGACGCAGAGTTTTCGCTGAGATTCTCTCTGCATTACCTTTGCGCCTCGGCAGTGAAATTTTTGTTTTTATTTGAGCGATAATCCAATGCCGCGCGGATATTTTTCGTTCAAAGAAATCGGTAATTTCCCCTTAAACTCAATTTCGCCGACCAGAGCGCGCGCCGTCGCCCTCTGCAAACTCGTCATATCGCCGTAAGCGACAACGTAAGTTTTCATTTCGGGGAAATTACTGAGCAGATAAGGATTGCCGAAACTAACGTTAATAACTTTTTTATCGCTGCCAAGCAGTTCACGCAAAACTTTCGCGCCCGATTCAGGAATGCCGACGCTGTTTTTGGCTCCCGAACGCACCCGCCCGAAAAGCCCAGCTAAAATGACGTCTGATTCAGAAGCTTTTTTTCTGGCTTCGTTCATCTCGTTTTCGGTCGATCGTTCATCAAGAATTACCGCTTCAAAATTGATTCCCGCCTGCCGCAGAGTTCTTTGAAAAGTATTGGCGACGAAATTTCGATCTTCGCCATTGGTCACTCCAAAGAGAAAAACTTTTTGGTCTTTTTTAAGCGGCAAAACGCCCGCTTCGCTTTTCACTAAAGTTATTGCGCTCTCGGCAATTTCGTTTGACAAAAGGCGCGTTTCGTCAGCGGAAACCGTTTTGTCGATTTGATCGAGTGGCGTCATTTTTTGTTCGTTCAGACCCAAAAGATGTTTCCACGCTAGAATTTTGTGAACCGAATGATTAAGACGCTGTTCAGAAATTCTACCGCTTTTAACTGCTTCTTTTAACCCTCTGATGGCGACATCGGCGCTCGCCGGTTTGAGCAGGACGTCCGCGCCCGCCAGAACTGCGCGAACAGCGGCTTCGTCCTGATTGAAATACAGCGTCAGACCGCTCATATCCATCGCGTCGGTGACGACTAAGCCATCGAACTTCAAATCTTTTTGCAACATTTCGGTCACCACGTTTGGCGAAAGTGTCGCAGGCAGCGTCGTGTTTTCGTTGATCACTTCCGATTCGGTGTAGCTTGCTTTGATAGATTTTTTGAGTGGTTCAACTTTGGTCGCGTCAATCTGCGGCAGACTGATATGCGAAATCATTACCGAGCCGATGCCGCCGTCAATGACCGACTTAAATGGCGCGAGTTCAATTTGGTCGAGCCTCGAGCGCGGCAGATTAATAATTGGCAGACCGCGATGCGAATCAACCGCCGTATCGCCGTGTCCCGGAAAATGTTTCGCCGTCGCCAGAACATTTCCGCTCTGCAAGCCCTGCGTGAAAGCGACGGCAAATCGTGAAACGTCCGCCGGATTTTCGCCATAAGAACGAACATTGATTACCGGATTATCGGCGTTGTTGTTGACATCAACGGTCGGCGCGAACGCCCATTGAACACCAAGCGCACGCGACTCACGCGCGGCAATAATACCTTCGCGGCGAGCAAATTCGGGATTTCCGGTCGCGGCGATCGCCATATTCCAGGGAAAATTTGTCGTATCTGTAAAGCGCATCGCCACACCCGTTTCAAAATCCGACGAAATCAAAAGAGGCGTCGCGGCTAACTCCTGCATTCGATTCATCAAATGAACCGTTTCATAAACGCCGCCGACAAAAACAATAATGCCGCCGACTTTGTTTTCGACCACCTGACGTTTAAGTTCTAAAAACTCCGGGCTGGTTTGATTAAAAAATTTTGCGTTGATGCCAACGTGAACGAGCTGCCCGATTTTCTCGTCGACAGACATTTTTTTCATCTGCTTGTCAGCCCATTTCTGCGCCTTTTCCGAAGGGCGAAATTTTGTGTTTTGTGCAAATACGGACGGAGAAACAAAAAGACTGATAAGACAAAATAAAGTTAAAAGGATGGTTAATTTTTTCATTGATTTAATGCTTACTGCTATAAGTCTTGTAGAAGTGTAATGACAGAATACATAAAAATTTTTGATAATAAAAGTCAGCAAATAGTTGCCGGGAAAAATTTTGTTTTCCATTAAATATTATTTGAGCCGCACGATTTAATTATTCTGAGTTTTTTTGGCTGTGAAAAATAGACTCGCCAGCCCCGCAATTAAAAACGTTGTCAAACTACCGATTAAAACATACCAGGTCCACGCCAGCGGAGTAAAGAATTTGATGTAAATCATCAGTAAAATACTCGCCAGCATTCCGGTTAAAGCTGCTGATTCATTTGCTCTCTTGATGAATGCTCCGACGAGAAAAACGCCCAGCACCGGTCCGTTAAAAAGTGATGCGATCGAAAGCGCCTGATCGAGCGCGGAGCGTTGTTGATTCATCACAAAGAGCGCGACGAGAATTTGAACGATGCCGATAATCAAGGTCAGCCAACCGGAAATTTTTAAAAGATGGCGGTCGGATTTGTCTCTGGCAAACGGTTTGTATAAATCGTTGACAAAAGTTGCGGCAATTGAATTCAGAGACGAAGAAAGCGCCGCCGCGAAAATCGCCGCGATCACCAAACCGCTCAAACCCGACGGCATAAATTTTGTAATAAAATCGGGGAAAACCTTGTCGCCGCCCGCAAACGGAAATGTTGCCGGAACGCCGGAATTTGCGACGCCCGCGGCTGCATACTCTGCCGCGTTAAAGGGCGCGTAAAACGCAAATAATAAAACGCCGATGAAGAGAAATCCGATAAACTGACCGAGAACAACCGCGCCGGAAGAAAGCAAAGCCAGAGACGCGCTCGAAGGTTTGTTCGTGCAAAGGTAACGCTGGACAAGATACTGGTCGGTGCCGTGCGTGGACATCGTCAGGAAACAACCGCCGATTAAACCTGCCCAGAATGTGTAAGTTTTTGTAAAATCGAGCGTGAAATCAAACAGCGAAAACTTATTAAACTCCCGCCCGATTGCCAGAACCTGCGGCATTCCGCCGTCAATCTGATTCAAAAGCACGACTGCCGCGGCGATTGCGCCGCCGATATAAATTGCCAGTTGAACAACTTCAACCCAAATTACCGCCTCCATTCCGCCGTAATATGTGAAAATTATCATCACGACTCCGAGCAGAACAATTGATGCGATAGTCACCAAATTTGCGTCGGCATCCGGTTGAAACGCGACATAGACGGCTGACAAAACAATTGCCGTTAAAAGCAGACGAATGCCGTCGGCAATGTTGCGCATCACAACAAACAAGGCGGAGGCAAGCATTTTGACGCGGTTGCCGAAGCGTATCCCGAGCAGTTGATAAACGGTCTGCAACTCGCCGCGAAAATACATCGGAATAAAAAGCAGCGAAATGACGATGCGTCCGCACAGATAACCGAAAACGATTTGTAGAAACTCAAAATTTCCATTTCGCGCGAACGCGATTCCGGGAACGGAAATAAAAGTAATCGTCGAAGTTTCGGTCGCCACAATTGAAGCGGCAATCGCCCACCACGGAACATTCCGACTGCCGACAAAATAATCTTCGGTCGTCTCCTGTTTCGACGAAAACCACACGCCGAAAAGAGTTACGCCGATCAAATAACCGAAAATGATGACTAAATCTAAAGTTTGCATTTTATTTTACTGATTCGATTGCTTTATCGATGATAAAATCATTTTCAGACAAAATGTTTTGAGCCGTTTCCAAGTTTACATTGGCTTTTTGCATCACAATTGCCGTACGCAAATCATTGTTGGCTTCGTTCAATAGATTAAGCGCCGCCGTTTCATCAAGCGAAGTTTCCTCCATCAAAATTCGCACGGAGCGTTCTTTTAATTTTTTATTTGAAGATTTGACGTTCGTCATTCGGTTGCCTTTGACGTAGCCAAGCCGGATCATTGTCGCCGTGGAAATCATATTCAAAACCATCTTTTGCGCCGTTCCTGCTTTCATCCGGGTTGAACCGGTAATTGCTTCCGCGCCGACCACGGGAACAATCGCAATCTCCACCATTTTTGTAATTGAAGAATCAGGGACGCATGTGATGCAAACCGTAAAACAACCCAAACTTTTCGCATATTCGACCGCGCCGATGGTGTATGGCGTTCTGCCGGAGGCGGCGATGCCGATGACCGCATCTTTTTTTGTCAATCCGCGCTTTTGCAGATCAACTTTCCCGGCTTCCGCGTCGTCTTCGCTGGCTTCGACGGCTTTGTAAAGCGCTTCATAACCTCCGGCGATAATACCTTGCGCCAAATCATAAGAAACTCCGAAAGTCGGCGGCAGCTCTGAAGCGTCCAGAACTCCGAGCCGTCCGGATGTTCCCGTGCCGACATAAAAAAGTCGCCCGCCGTTTTTTAATCTTTCGACAATATTATCGACGCTCAAGGCAATTTCCGGCAAAACTTTTTCAACCGCTTCAGCCACAATCTTGTCTTCGTCATTAATTAATTTGACAACTTCCGGAGTCGGCAGTCGGTCAATGTTTGCGGTGCGCGGATTTTCCTGTTCGGTGATAGGCAGCATTTTCAATTAAGAATGCCTCTGAACTGGCGCGTCGTCAAGAGAAACGACCGCTTTAATTGAAAATTATTTTCTCAAAAAAATGCAACTCCCCGCATTTTTGCCGCGTCTGTTTTGCTCTCTCTGTTTTTGAGCGGCGAAATTTTTTGGCTTAACTTGACAGTAGAGGCGTATTTTTCGTAGCATTGCAATTCGCCGTTAAAACAGAAACGGCGCGTTTTTTGACTGCCGGTGTAAAGCGCGAGATTTTTGGAAACGTTCGCGGCAGAAAAGCTTGAGGGCATGTACGTCAATTGGTAGACAGCCTCCCTTACAAGGAGGAAGTTAGGGGTTCGAGTCCCTTCGTGCCCACCATTTTTTTATTTTGCATCTTTCTTGCGGAGTCGTAGTTCAGTTGGTTAGAACGCCAGCCTGTCACGTTGGAGGTCGCGGGTTCGAGTCCCGTCGGCTCCGCCATAATATTCAAAACCGTTTGAGTCTAGTCAACTCGGGCGGTTTTTTATTTATGCAAAATGCGGAGCAAATCTGTGAGTTTTAAAATTTTTGGTAAAATAAAACTAAAATCAGCATTCAAACCAAGCTATAATCGGGAAGGAAAGTTGATTGATTTGCCGAAAAAGTATAAATTAATTATGCTTTCCATCACGAGAGATTGTTGTTTAACATAAAGTAAAGATTTTAACATTTTTATACTTGGCTCTACATCTTCCCTTGACATTAATTGTCAAATTTGGTCTGAAGGCTGTTCACTGCCACTTGATATTTCAGGTTTTAGCCTTGATTACCCTACCTGTTTTCGATAAATTTTCCTGAAAAGAGATAAATGAAAAATCATCTATTTTCACACGATACGCCCGGATTAAACTTTGTCGCAATTGGCGGCGGGAATGGGCTTGCCACGCTTTTGTCCGGTTTGAAAAGCTTTGTGGCGGCGGGAAAAAGCGAAAATATCTGGATAAAAAGTCTTTCGGGCATCGTTGCGGTTTCCGATGACGGCGGAAGTTCCGGGCGGCTTCGTGATGAGCTGCAGATGTTGCCGCCGGGTGATATTCGCAATTGTATGGTCGCTTTGTCGGAAGATTCGCTTCTGCTTTCGAAGCTTTTTCAATATCGTTTTCGCGGCAGCGGCGAACTTGGCGGACACAGTTTCGGAAATTTATTTCTCGCCGCTCTTTCCGAAATTACAGGTGATTTCGCCGAAGCCGTCAAACTTTCCTCTGAAATTCTCGCCAGCAAAGGGCATATTTTCCCCGCGACGGTTGCTGATGTGCGTCTCGCGGCTGAATTGAACGACGGTTCAATTGTGCGCGGAGAAACAAACGTTTCAAAAGTTGGAACTTCGATCAAACGTCTGCGGCTCGAACCGGAAGATTGTCAGCCGTTGCCGGAAGCATTGGCGGCGATTTATGAGGCGGATATTATCTCGATTGGACCCGGCTCGCTTTTTACAAGTCTTCTACCGCCGATTCTGGTCGAGGGCGTGAGCGAAGCGATTGCCGAATCTCCGGCGGTAAAAATCTTTATTTGCAATCTGATGACGCAACCCGGGGAAACCGACGGCTTCTCGGCTCGAAAACATCTCGAACTAATTTGGGAATACGCGCCCGGCATTAATTTTGATTATGTAATTGTCAACAATTTTCCGATTACCGAAGAGCAGATCGCTCGCTATACAAACGAAGGCGCGAGACAAATCGGTATCTCTGATTCAATTTCGCCGCAGACGATTGAAGACACTAAAATTGTCTACGGTAATCTGTTGGATGCGGGCGAAAAAGTTCGACACAATTCTCAAAAACTGGCGCAGGTTGTTTTGTCCTGCGCACTTAAATCCGAAAAAAGCCAGGCGGCGACGGCAGAAAGTATATGGAACAAATAATTTCCAACGAGCAAAAAACGCTTGACGTTTTAGTTTTAGCGGCAGGACTCGGAACACGTATGCGTTCCAATCTGGCAAAGGTTCTGCATAAAATTGACGGTCGTCCGTTGGTCAATCACGTCTGCCGCATGGCGACGGCGCTCGCGCCGCGCAAGATTTACGTCGTCATCGGACATCAGGGCGAAGATGTAAAGCGGGCGGTGCTTGAAGAATTGGACGAAAGCCACTCGGCTTTTGTCTGGCAGAAAGAGCAGCTCGGCACTGGGCACGCTGTCAATTCGGCGCGGGAGTTTTTTGAAAACGAAGATTCAACCTTGCTTATTTTATCTGGCGACGTGCCGATGATTAAATTTGAAACGCTGGCGGCTCTGATTCAGCAGCATCACGCTCATCGCGGGCGCGGCGCGGCGTGCACGATTTTAACCGTCAAACTCGATGACCCGACCGGCTATGGGCGCATTGTACGCGATGAAGCCGGACTTTTTGAAAAAATTGTCGAGCAGAAAGACGCGAGCGATGAAGAACGCGCCGTCAGAGAAATAAATTCAGGTATTTATTGTTTTGATACAAAGAAACTTTTCGCCGCGCTTTCGAGCGTCGAGAACAAAAACGCGCAGAATGAATATTATTTGACTGATGTTCCATCGCTGCTTCGCTCTGGCGGCGAACCGGTTTCGCTTTTTCAGCACACGGACACGAGGGAAGTTTCGGGCGTCAACGACCGCGTCGAACTCGCCGATTTGGAAAGGGTTCTGCGCCGCCGGACAATTTCGCGGATGATGATCGATTACGGCGTAACTTTTATCGATCCGAAAAATACTTATGTCAGTGAACGCGCGAGCATCGGGCGCGATACGGTGATCTATCCGAATGTTCATATCGAAGGCGAAACGAGCATCGGCGACGGCTGTACGATTCGCTCCGGAACACGTATCACAAACTCGCGCATCGGGCGCAACGTAAAAATTCTCGACAACTGCGTGATCACCGATTCCGAGGTTTCCGACAACTGCACTGCCGGACCGTTCGCGCACTTGCGAGGAAAAGCCAAAATGGAGGAATCCGCCAAAGTCGGAAACTTTGTCGAGCTGAAAAAAACAATTCTTGGGCGCGGCTCGAAAGCCAGTCATCTGACTTACCTCGGCGACGCAACCATCGGCGAGCGAACAAACATCGGCGCGGGAACAGTCACCTGCAATTTTGACGGCAAAAGGAAACACGCGACGACCATCGGTAACAATGTCAAAATCGGCTCGGACACAATGCTCGTCGCACCCGTGAAAGTTGGTGACAATTCAGTCACCGGCGCGGGTTCAGTGGTGACTAAAGATGTTCCGCCCGATACTCTGGTCGCGGGCGTTCCGGCAAAAATAAAGAAAGATTTTAAGGAACAGGAAGATAAAAATAACGCTTCGGAAACAGAAACTGCCTAAATCAGCGCAAAAAACTTACGCGAGTCTGTATTAGAGTTATCTAAACAATTAACTTTTGATTGTTGCGCATCAAACTTATCAATCGATTTAGAAATTAACCAGAAAAAATTATGTGTGGAATTGTTGGATATGTTGGAAATAAACAAGTTGTGCCGCTTATTATTGACGGTTTACGAAAACTCGAATATCGCGGTTACGATTCGGCGGGCATTGCCGTTGTCGATGAAAATCACGACTTGTCTTTGCGTCGCGCCGAAGGTAAACTTCGCAATCTCGAAGAATGTATTCGCCTTAATCCGCTTGACGGAAACTACGGCATCGGGCATACGCGTTGGGCGACGCACGGGCGCCCAACCGAAGAAAACGCTCATCCGCACCGCGATTGTACGGGGCGTATCGTCGTTGTCCATAACGGAATTATCGAAAATTATTTACAGTTAAAAGCCGATTTGCGCGGCAAGGGTCACGAATTTCATACCGAAACCGATACGGAAGTCGTCGCGCATCTAGTCGAAGAATATTTAATGACGGGCAATTCGTTTGAGGAATCGGTGCGCGAAACGGTTAAACAGTTGCGCGGAATCTTCGCGCTTTCGATTATCTCGGCGGATGTGCCGGACACAATTATCACCGTCCGCGAAGGTCCGCCGGTCGTGATTGGTTTAGGCGACGGCGAATTTTTTGTAGCAAGCGATATTCCGGCGATTCTGCAGCACACGCGCGACGTTTTTTATCTCGGCGAAAGGGAAATCGCCATCCTGACAAAAGATTCGGTGCGCGTCACGGATTTTGACGGAAATGTCGTTGAGCCAAAACAGCAGCGCATCACCTGGGATCCAATTATGGCGGAAAAAGGCGGCTTTAAGCATTTTATGCTCAAAGAGATTTACGAGCAGCCGAGAGCCGTCCGCGATACGGTGCGTGGTCGCCTTTCGCTCGATACGGGCAAAATTTATCTCGACGCGATGAATATTGCCGAAGAAGAATTTCAAGCAGTAACATCAATTAAAATTGCTGCTTGCGGAACAAGCTGGCACGCGGCACTTGCCGGAAAATATATGATTGAGGAGTTAGCGCGTCTTTCAGTCGAGGTTGATTACGCATCCGAGTTTCGCTATCGCAATCCGGTTTTAGACGAAAACACGCTTTTGATTGTCATCTCGCAATCGGGCGAAACCGCCGACACCATCGCCGCGATGCGCGAAGCGAAACAAGCAGGCTGCAAAGTTCTCGCAGTTTGCAACGTGCAGGGTTCGATGATTACGCGCGAAGCCGACGGCACAATTTTGACGCACGCCGGACCGGAAATCGGCGTCGCTTCCACCAAAGCCTTTACTTCGCAAATGATTGCTGTCTATCTTTTTGCATTGTATCTGGGACAACTGCGCGGGAAAATTGACGAAGAAAAAGCGAAATGTCACGCGCAGCAGCTTGCCGAACTTCCTCTGAAAATTGAACAGCTTTTAAGCGATGCCGACACAATCGAAGAACTTTCCAGAGAATTTTTCCGCGTACAGGATTTTCTTTATCTTGGGCGCGGCATAAATTTTCCCGTCGCTTTGGAAGGCGCTCTAAAGCTCAAAGAAATTTCCTACATTCACGCAGAAGGCTATCCGGCAGGCGAAATGAAGCACGGACCGAATGCTCTGATTGACGAAAAACTTCCCGTCGTCGTCGTCAACACGCGCGAGAAGGGAAATGAAGCGAGCGAGCTGCGTTACGAAAAAACGCATTCCAATATTGTCGAAGTAAAATCGCGCGACGGAATTATTCTTTCGATTTTAACCGAAGGCGACGAAATGAGTTCGCTCGTTTCCGATCATGTCATTGAAGTTCCCGAAACGTCGGATTTGCTCGCGCCGATTTTGTCGATTGTGCCGCTCCAGCTTCTTGCCTATTACATTGCCGTCCGGCGCGGCTGCGACGTTGACCAGCCGCGAAACTTAGCGAAATCGGTGACGGTTGAGTAATTTTATTGCGATTTTTTTATAATCTGTTATGATGCGGCTCTCGACAAAACTTATTTAAGGAGCAAAAAAATAAAACTAAAGGCGTTATCAGCAATGTTATTTTCACTAATGTTGGTATGTGATTTGGCGACCATTTCCAATGCTCAAACGAATCCTGACCAAAATCAGAAATCAACCGATAAACAAAAAAATGACGACGGTGAAGACGAAGAAGTCTCCGTGGAAGAACGAAAACAAGTCAAAATCTCGGCTGAACAAGCCAGAAAAACGGCGCTTGAAAGAGTTGCCGGAACGATAGTCAAAGAAGAACTTGAAAAAGAAAACGGCAGAATCGTTTATTCAATCGAGATTCAGGACGCGAATCAAAAAGTTTTTGATGTCGAAGTTGACGCTGAAACCGGCGCAGTTGTTAATGTTGAAGAAGAAGATGAAGACGACGATGATGAAAACGACAACAGTAAGAAACAAAAGCAGATGAAGAAAAAGCCTCAACAAAATTAAAATAGTAAAAGACTTCGCGAATGCGGCGAGGTTCAAAATTTACCTAGAGAAAGGTTTGCTACTTCGATGTAACAAGCCTTTTTTGTTTGAAACTTTTTAAGTTTATCTTTGTCAAAAGCGTATTCAAAAACAATTCAATTTTGCGCATTCATTAAACATTTGTATTTATGTATGTTAATCTCAAGTCTTCTTTTTGGGGATGATTTTTATTTTATGTTAGACAGTTTAGGAAATTTGGAACGCACGCACTCGTGCGGCGAAGTTCGCGTTGAAGATGTCGGCGGCGAAGTTGTTTTGATGGGTTGGGTGGCGAAGAAACGCGACTTCGGGATTTTTACGTTTATCGATTTGCGCGACCGCGAAGGTATCACGCAAATTGTGGTCAGCGAAGAAGCGGCAGCGGACGCGCACGCGAAAGCGAAAAATCTGCGCGGTGAGTTTGTTATCGCCGTTAAAGGAACAGTTGTCGAAAGAACAAATGAAACGGTCAACAAAAAACTTTCAACGGGCGGAATTGAAGTGCAAGCGAGTGAGATTTTAATTTTGAACGACGCGAAAGTCCCACCATTTCAGCTCGAAGTCGCCGGTTCGGAAAACCTTGCGAGCGAAGAAACGCGCCTCAAATATCGTTATCTGGATTTGCGCCGACCGCGTCTTCAGCAAAATTTGATCACACGCGGCAAGGTTCTGACAAAGATGCGCGAGTTTATGAATCTGTACGGCTTCCTGGAAATCGAAACGCCGATTCTCCTTAAATCAACGCCCGAAGGCGCGCGCGATTTTATCGTTCCATCCAGGATTCAGACCGGAAAATTTTTCGCGCTTCCGCAATCGCCGCAAATCTTAAAACAACTTTCGATGATTGCCGGTTTTGACAAATATTTTCAAATCGCCCGCTGCTTTCGCGACGAAGATTTGCGAGCTGACCGCCAACCCGAATTTACGCAGCTTGATATTGAAATGAGTTTTGCCAATCAGGAAATGGTTTTTCGGACTATGGAAGGCGTGATGAAGCAGGTTTTCACTTTGTCCGAACACAATTTTGAAACTCCTTTTCCGCGAATGACTTACGCCGACGCTATCTTGCGTTTCGGGACTGACAAACCGGATTTGCGTTTTGAGATGGAACTCAAAGATTTATCCGAAGATTTGACGGACACGGATTTCGCGCCCTTCGCTGAAACTTTAAAAAACAAAGGCGAAATAAAATGCGTCGTCGCCAAAAATAAAGCCGATTATTCGCGCAAACAATTGGATGAGTTACAGGAATTCGTCAAGCGTTACGGCGGGTCCGCGCTTGCCTGGATCAAACTCGGCGATGAAATTTCGTCTTCGCTTCTGAAAGTTCTCGGACAGGAAAAAATTGAGCAGTTCGCACAAAAGGCAAATGCTGAAAAAGGTGATGCGGTTTTGATTGTCGCCGGTAAAAAATCGGTTGTCGCTCAAAGTCTCGGCGCGCTTCGAATCGAAATTGCCAAACGCGAAAATTTGATTCCGAAAGATGTCTATAAACCGCTTTGGGTGACTGAATTTCCGATGTTTGAGTATAACGAAGAGACGGGAAATTACGACGCGATGCATCATCCGTTCACGTCGCTGATGGACGAAGACGTGCCGCTATTTAAACGCGCCATCGAAGACGGCGAGACAGAACTTTTAGGAAAAATCCGCGCCCGCGCCTACGACATCGTCGTCAACGGCTACGAAATTGGCAGCGGTTCGATTCGCGTCCACCAGCGCGAAATACAAAATCTAATCTTCAAAGCGCTCGGTTTAACGCCGGAAAAAGCTAAAGAAAGATTCGGATTTTTCCTCGAAGCGCTCGAATACGGAACGCCGCCGCACGGTGGTTTTGCCGCCGGAATCGAAAGAATTGTCATGCTTCTGTGTCAAACTGACAATATCCGCGACGTTCTCGCCTTTCCGAAAACCGCGTCGGCGCAGGATTTAATGATGGATTCGCCCGGCAATGTTGACGATTCGCAACTTAAGGAACTGGGTATAAAAATTGTTGAATAAAACGAAGAAGCAAATTGAACTTTCAATTTGTTTCTTCAGTTTCAAATCCATAATACGCGACCAGATTAACTCCGCAGTTTAATTGAATTTTAGTTTGTCTTTTTCGGTGAACTGTAAATATTTTTTGCGTTTTGCAATTGTTGGTAACCTTGATTTGAAATTTAACCTTTGTCGGTGCTTTTCCTGTTTTGAAGGCACTTGCAGAAAATGTATAAGTCCAATATGGATAATTTTTACATTCTTCTCTATCAGGGTAGCCGCATTCATTAACAGCCATACCTTCTACAACTAATTCCTTTAAATTTTTACCAATTGGAATCTTTGCCTTCTCGTAATTTTTTTGATTTGGAATTAAGAATTCAATAACCATTACTTCTTTAGATTGCAATTTTCTCTGTGCGAAAACTTGAGTTGTGCCAAAATGTGGTACTGCAGCCAAGATTAAGAGTGAAGTTAAAAAAATCTTCATAATTTTAAATAAAACCAGTAAATCTTTAATAGAAGATGTCCAAGACATTTTGATTGTTGCTTTTAGTTATCAAATATCTTGAACTAAAATTGCCGAAATGTCGTAAAATCAAAAAACAATGGCAAAGAAAAAATTCGATACCAATCCGCTTGATCCGGAGTTTCCGCAAAAAGTTAGGGAAGCTCAAACCGAAACTTTGCCTAATTTCGTCGCAACAGACCGAATTCCGCCGGCGAGCGTGACTGAAGAGCAAACGCGTCGGTTTAACGAAACGGACTTTTCGGCGCATCAAAACGCTTTCGACGGCTCGCAGGTTCCGACCAATTTTCACACTTCAAAATTAAACTCGGATGTCGGCAGTTCTTCAAATCGAAAAGTTTCAAACGTTGGTTTGCCTGAAAATATTTTAACGGCTCTGCCTTATATTCCTTTTTTTGTCGGTTTGATTGCCGGAATAATTATTCTTTTGTTTGTTCCCAAAAGCGAAACAAAAGTGCGTTTCCACGCCGCGCAGGGTCTCGCCGCGCATATCGGAATTTTGATTGTGACCTGGATTCTTAGCGGTGTCGGCAACATTACCGATTTGGCAGATTGGGGCAATACGATTTTCCGAGTAGCGACAATGGTGATGCTTATTATCTGGACAATCAAAGCGTGGCAGGGAAAACCCGTGCATATCGAATCGGTCGACGATTTAACTGAATGGCTCGAAGAAAAAATCAAACCGCGCAGCTAAGTTCTATTTAAAGGAGAAAGTTATGTATTGCTCAACTTGCGGAGCGCTGATTGATTCAAAGCTCAGTTATTGTCAGCGGTGCGGTATGCGAATTGTCAAAGCGGCAACGGCGGCGACGAGTCCAACCAATTTGAAGGATTTAACGATTGTGACGGGCGGTGTCGGGCTTGGCGGTTTGGGGATAACTCTCGGTTTGGTAGCGGTTCTGCTCAATTATAATGTCGATCCGACGGTACTTGTGATCCTTGCGGCGCTTTTTTTGAGCGCTGTTTTCGGCATAACTTTTTGGATGACCCGGCAGACTTCACGAATGTTTAATGCTTCTCAATTTCCAAAAGAAGATTTTTCAGAACAATCACAACTTAATTCTTCCGGCGCGGCGCAGATTACCGAATCGCGCATTCCCGCCGCAAGCATCATCGAGAATACAACGCGGACTTTAAATGAAGTTCTGGTCGAGAGAAAACAAATCTAAGTGACATAAATTTTTTTGCACAGGAGACGAATCGATGTATTGCGCAGTTTGCGGAACTTTAATCAACGCGAAGTTAAATTTTTGTAATCGCTGCGGAACAAAAGTTTCCAAAGTCGATTTGGAAATTCAAAAAACTGTGACTGAAAATCTGTCGTCGTCGCTCGGTTATATCGGCGGGTTCGGATTTTTGGGATTTATGTTTGTGATTTACATCCTTGTCAAAAACGATGTTCCCTCGATTGCTTTGACGGCGATTTCACTTTTTTATCTGGCAGCGCTTTTTGGAGTTTGCTACCAGATTGTTCAGCGCGTTTCAAACTTACCCGGAAATTCGGCGCCATCCAAAAATGATTTTCAAGATGATTCGCCGCCCGCGCAAATTGTTTCAGCAAACACGGCGCAGCTCGAATCCGCTTCGCTTGAACCTCCGTCAAGCGTAACGGACATTACAACTCGAACGCTCGACAAAGAATTAATCAGAAGATGAATTTCTACAAATAGATTTCTTTAGACAGGTTATGTTGATATTTGGTCGAATATCAGTAGATCCAAACGTGAGCGCGAGTTTGAGGGTAAAGTTTTCCCCCATAAACGGGCTGCTGACACGGTTGATAAAAAATTATGAACGTTGAAAAATCGCTTCAGGAAATTTACGCTCCGAACGGCATCTGTTTCGGCTGCGGCGTGAAAAATGAAAAGGGTTTGCAAATTAAAAGTTTTGTCAGCGGCGAAGAAGTTACAGCCGAATGGCGAAGTGCGCCGCACCATCAGGCATTTCCCGGAATGCTTTCGGGCGGCATCGTCGGCACGCTGCTCGATTGCCATTCAAACTGGACGGCGGCTCATTTTCTAATGAAACAAAACGGCAAAGATGCGCCCGACTGCACCGTGACGGCAAATTACTCAGTCAAACTTCTGCGCCCGACACCATTCGACAAGACGATTTATCTAAAGGCGCGCGTCGTCGAATCTGCGGAAGACCGCGCGACGGTTGAAGCCGAACTCGTTGCTGGTGACAAAGTTTGCGCGACGTGCAGAGGTTTGTTCGTGATCGTCAAAGAAGGTCATCCGGCATATCATCGCTGGTAAAATTCCAAGCAAAAAAAGACACTTTAATTGCTATGAAAAATAGTGAAGACGCTTACGGGCAAACGCTTCTGGCGCAATACAAACATCAGACGCCGACCGCTGAAATCATCGAAAGAGATGATGATTATATTGACACCGGCTCTGATCCCGGTTTGTATTTCACCGAATACGCCGAATGGTCTCCGCTCGAGCGCCGCGCTATCGAACAGGCGCGAGGCAGAGTTTTAGACGTCGGCTGCGGCGCGGGACGACACGCGCTTTATTTACAGCAGAAAGACTTTGATGTCACCGGCATTGACAATTCGCCCGACGCAATTCGAGTCTGCAAGTTAAGAGGTTTGAAAAAAGCGTTGGTCAGACCGATTGAAGATGTTGATAAATTCAAAGCAAACTCTTTCAACACAATTCAAATGTTCGGCAACAACTTTGGTTTATTCGGAAGTTTTGAAAACGCCCAACTGATTCTCAAAAAGTTTTCCCGAATCACCGCGCCCGACGCGCAAATCATTGCCGGAACGCACAATCCATACCAAACCACCGAGCCGGAACATCTCGCATATCACCAATTAAACCGCCGGCGCGGAAGAATGGGCGGACAACTCAAAATGCGCGTTCGCTTCGGCAAAGTCATTGGCGAATGGTTTGATTATCTTTTCGTTTCACCCGAAGAAATGCAAAACATTCTCAGAGACACCGATTGGCAAATCAAAGATTTTATAGAGCTAGAAGCGGCTAGCTATTTTGCGATTATCAATAAAAAGACTTGATAAATAAAACAGGCAAAATAATTGTCAAGCTAGCTGTTCAATTAATTTTTTTGGTAAACTCCGCACTTTTCCTCGATACTGCGTATATCTATGCTCTTTTTAATCTCAAGTAATCTTTGCCATTTGCCGCGTAAAATCTTCGGTTAAACCCAATCTTTCCAGCCAGAGCGTTTGCTCGCGCATTAGTTTGGGCAAATAAACAACATCGCTCAAAGCGTAATTTACTAACTCATCCGTCCAGATTCCGTCCCAGGATTTGTTGAATTTTGCTCTCTGGGATTTATCTAAATCAACGGCGAAATAACGGTAGAGCGTTTCGGCTAAACTGGCTGATTGTCCCGCGCCTTTGGT
>JACCRD010000081.1 GCA_013813755.1 Acidobacteriota bacterium
GCGCGGTAACGCTGTCAAAGTTTTCCGTGAAAGTTATGATTGGTCTCCCGATTATGATTTGGCGTATGAAACTCGTCGCTCCGAGACTGCTTGTGACATTAAAAGTCAAGGTCAAAGAACTACCGCACGGCGCGTTTACCGGAATGGTAAAACTAATTTGTCGGCTGACGGTCGAATTATGTGCTATCGAACCGTAGCTGACCGCTTCACCGCCGGCAAGCTGCAAACTTACATTGTCAGCGTTTGTTCCGGAGTTGTTCGATAAAGGAACAGTTAGCGTTAAAGTTTCACCTGGTTCGAAGAACCCGTTGTTATTTTCTTTCGAATCGGAAATTGTCAGAGCGGGACTCTGCGACACGTTCGGTAAATCGAAAGCTTCGGTGACGTTTGCCGGAGAGGCGTTGAGAATTTGGGCGCTGAAGCCCATTCCGCGAATCGCGAAACCAGCCCACAAATCCGCGACATCTTCGCTGGACAAATCACTTGCCTGCGCCGCCGCGATGATTGAGTCGCGCGCCTGCAAAAAAGTTGGATTAAGTGGCGAAAGTTTCATGCCGTCAATGACAAATTGCAAAATCCGCCGGTTGCCGATTTCCCATCCGAGACGCTGCACGAATTTAGCGCGAACTTCCCAGAGAGCGGTGCTCCAGATTTCGCCCGCCACATGAACCTGATCGCAAGTTGTCGAACCATACGGACCGCGCGGATAGGCGCTGATTGTTCCGATTGCCGTGGGCGAGCCGATTTCCGCGTTGCAGTTGGCGTTCAGATGTCTGAAGGACAAAGGATTGTGCGGCTTGCCATTCGGACCAGTCACGGATTTAATCGCTTTGGGAAAACGCCGAATGCCGTAATAATAATTTGCCGTATAATTTGACACGCCGAGATAAGTTGCATAACTTCCGGTGGTATAAATTCCTTCGAGCGGATCAGTTGAGCTTGAAAGCAGTGAATGAGCGTAAAAATCCGACCAGCCTTCGCCCAGCCCGCGCGCCAGCGTGCTGGTTAATCCGGTGCTGTTGCCGTGCAGTCTGGATGATACGCCGTGCATATGTTCGTGAATAACTATTTCGGCATCGAGCGCGCCGTCGCGGTCCGGATTCGGATTTGTCCAGAGAAACATCTGCATCCGCCCGCGCGTGCCGTCGGCAGGACTAGCGAAATTGGCATTGTTGGCGCACGTCGCGGTGCCGCAGAAAATGTCCTGCGCCTGAGCGGAAACGCGGTCGTTGCCAAGCCCTCCGCGCCGGAAATTGATATGTTGGAAGTTTCCTGCATCTTCCGTAAAACCAAGCCGGAACATCTCATCATGAAATCGGTTGTTAATATAAAAAAGCTGCGTCAGCGAACCTTTCTGGTGTTCCGGTGTTGTCGGGTCGTCATAAACGCCGTTTCCGGGCGCTGGAGTATATGCGAAATTAAAGACGCGATTAACGCCCGCTGCGTGACTTCCCGGATCGATGCCGTCGGGAGCCACTCTGTCTAAACCAACTTCAACCGCGTTTCCGTCAGTCGTGTTGTTGCCGTCGGTAATCCATCCCAGACGATTAAATGTATAAGGTGGTTCGTTGCCGATCAAAGTCAGCTCGGTTCGATTAATTAACACACCCTGTGTTCCCAAAGTCGGGTTGTTGAAACCGGGAAGAATCGGCGCCGGATTGTTCGCCACATTAATCATCGAGTTAGGATTGGCATAGACGCTGTAAGTCGCCGGTTGGGTTTGGTCTTCGGTGATGTTTTTGCGCCAGAGAACCGCGCCGGTTTCGGCATCGACAATTACGTAAAAAGCTTCGGTCGTCTCCCAAATCAAAACTCGCCAGGCGGCGCGCGCGACGCCCGGTTCAATCGGAAAATACATTTTTTCGGCGGTCGTCGCCCAATCGCCGATTCCGAATACAAATTTTAAATCATTTGAAACTGCCTTATTAAAGGTTGTCTCAGACGGCTTTAAGTCGTGTTTGATGTTGATTACGGCGAATTTAACCGCGTCAGACGGGTCTCCGAAATCTGCGGACAAATTCTGTTCATCCAGTTCCGGCGCAAGATTGTTGACGATGCGGAGGATCTCGCCTTTTTTTGTAAAACTCGCTTTCAGCTCGCCTTGAAAAACCGGAATTTCATTTATTTTTTGCTCAAAATGCGTGAAAGAGAGGTTTCCGTCCGGGTTAGTATAATCGGCGGCAATTTTCATACGGCTCGCCTGCTCATCGCTGATGCCGAGCAGACGTTTATTTTGTTTTAAAAAACCGCGAAGAATTTCCGGACGTTTTTCAAACGAAGGTTTCGACAAAGCACCGCCCCCCTGCCGGACATCCGGCGCAATCAGTTCCGGCGCGAGATTGAGTTCGTTATATTCGAGTCTCAAATTTGGAATTCTTTTACGCAGAGCAGTTGCGGCACCGGCGACATCGTCACGCGCGGCGGCAATTTCGGAGGCAGTTTTACCTTTCGAATGACGAAAATTTAACAAAGTTTGAGATTCATTTTTATCATCGCGAATATCATAATTGTCTAAATCACGATCAAAAATTTTGTCGGTTTGAGAAGTATCCCGGACAGCTTTTTCTCCGCTACCGGCTTTTGTTCCGGATTGATAAGGCAAAAAGATAAAAATCGCAATCAAACCGCAAACGATTAAACTCAACAAAAGCTGACGAGAAACTTCCGTATTATTTTTAGTTTTTTTCTGCATAATAAATATTTCTCAAAATAAAATGAAGGATTTAGTTTTACTCTGAAATTAAAACTAAATTTCGAAAGGAATTTACAAAAGAAAACAACCGCCAGGATTTGAGTCGCGTCAAAATGTTTCAACCGTTATAATTAGGTTTCCCGAACAATTTGTTATGATTGAACATCTTAAAAGACGTGAAAATTAAATTATAACTTAATCTGCAATGAATGAATAAAACGATTTGATGCTGAATTTCCAAAAAAGTTTAAAAAAACTTTAATGAATTCAAAATTTCTGTTCCTTTTGAGAGCCAAATAAAAGTTTACCTGAAAGAAATAAAAATATTAAAAATATTGTGGAAGAAATTTTCGGCGCGGGCGGGATAATCGCCAAACATCACAAAGATTATGAATACCGAATTGGTCAGATAAAAATGGCGGAGGCGGTTCTGCGGGCGTTTGAGCAAAAAAAACATCTAATTGTCGAAGCTGGGACGGGAACCGGCAAAACAATGGCGTATCTTGTTCCGGCAATCGCGGCGGCACTTGGTCAAAAAAAACGCGTCATCATCTCAACCGGCACAAAGAATTTGCAGGAACAATTAATGGAAAAGGATATTCCGTTTTTGCAAAAGGTTTTGCCGAAAAAGTTTAGCGCGGCGTATATGAAAGGTCGCTCAAACTACGCTTGTCTCTACCGCATCGCTAAAGCTGAAAATCAACCAATTCTTGATGGTTTAGACCAGATGGATCACTTTGAAGAAATCCGTCACTGGGCGCGTGAATCGCCAACCGGAGATAAATCTGAACTCGTCAATTTGCCTGAAAATCTTTCGTTCTGGAGCAGAATTAACGCCAAGGGCGAAACTTGTCTTGGACAAAAATGTCCCGATTACGAGCCGTGTTTTGTCACACGGATGCGCGCGCGCGCCGATGAAGCCGATATTGTGATTGTCAATCACCATCTCTTCTTTGCCGATTTGAATCTGCGCGGTAACGAATACGGGAGAGTTTTGCCCGATTATTCTGCCGTGATTTTTGATGAAGCGCATTTAATCGAAGACATCGCCGCCGATTATTTCGGGTTTCAAATTTCCAGTTTTCAGATTGACGACCTCGTCCGCGACGCCGACACTCTTCCGATTCCCGATGCAATCGCCACGCGGGATTTGACGAAACTTGCCGCCAAAATCATCGGTTTGTCCGATCAGTTCTGGACGCGATTCGCACAGGGGCGCGGGCAGCAGGACGGTAGATTTCCGATGCTTCCGAATGCTTTCGCGCAAAAAGTTTCAAGCGGCGAGATTCAACCGACGCCGCTCGGCGAAGCGTATTTTGCACTGGACGCGACGCTTGACCGTCTGGAAATCGCGCTCGACGTTTACGCGGAAAAAATGACCGAAGCCGAAAGCCTCGTGCGCCGCGTTCGCCAGACGCGCTTTGACCTTGAATTTATTGTCTCGCAAGCCGAAAAGAATTACGTTTACTGGCTTGAAAAGCGCGGGCGCGGAATGTTTTTGAGGGCTTCGCCGATTGATGTCTCTACGCTTTTGCAGGAAAAACTTTTCGACAAACTGGAAACCGTAGTTTTGACTTCCGCCACGCTTTCGAGCAACGGAAAATTTGATTTTATCAAAGATCGTCTGGGCTTGGACGAAAGTAAAAATATCGAAACGCTGCTCGCGCCGTCGGCTTTTGATTATCAAAAACAGGCGGTAATTTATCTGCCGAAAGCGATGCCCGATCCGCGCGCGCCGGAATTTATGCAGCACGCGGCAAGCGAAATTGTCAAACTTCTGCAGGTGACAAACGGACGCGCATTCGTTTTATCTACCAGCAACTTTTCGATGAACGCGCTTTTTGAACTTGTCTCGATGCGCGTCAACTTTCCGTGTTTCGTGCAGGGTTCGATGTCAAAAGCCGG
>JACCRD010000082.1 GCA_013813755.1 Acidobacteriota bacterium
GATGCGCGTCGGCAAATCTTCAATCGCTTTCACCGCGTCAATCGAAGCGAATTTCGTCTTTTCCTGCGGTTTATATTCAAACGTATTTAAATCGAGTTCGAGAATCTCGCGTTTGCCGTCCGCGCCGGTTGATTTTTTGAAAAATCCGCCTTTGGTTTTGTCGCCCAAAATTTTCTTTTCCATCAAAGTTTTTATCAGTTCGGGCGTTTGAAAAACTTCGCGGTCTTCGTCATCGGGAATCGCCGGATAAAGATTGCCGACGACGTGCGCCGTGACATCCAAGCCGACTAAATCCGAGGTGCGAAATGTCGCCGATGAAGCGTGTCCGATTGCCTTGCCCGTAATCTGATCAACTTCCGTCGGAGTCAAACCCATTTCAATCATCTCTTTGATTGATGCCATCATCGAAAAAACGCCGATGCGGTTGGCGATAAAATTCGGTCGGTCTTTCGCCGGAACAACGCCTTTGCCCAGGCGTTCGTTTAAAAATCCCGAAACTGCGCAAGCCACTTCGCCGCTCGTCTCTTTTGTGGGAATAACTTCGACGAGTTTCATATAACGCGGCGGATTGAAAAAATGGATGCCGAGAAAATTCTTTTTGAAATCGTCGGAAAACGGCGCGGCGATTGATTCAATCGGAATGCCGCTCGTATTTGACGCGATCACCGCGCCCGGCTTTTTGTGTTTTTCGACTTCGGCGAAAAGTTTGTGTTTGATGTCGAGATTTTCGACGATGGCTTCGATGACGAAATCGCAATCTTTGATTTTGTGTAAATCGTCTTCGAAATTGCCGAGCGTGATTAAATTCGCGTTATCAGCGAGCATAAACGGCGCGGGCTTTAGTTTCTTCGCCGCGTCAAACAGCGAATTAACAACGCGGTAACGAACTTGCGGCGCGTCGAGCGGTAAGCCTTTTGCGCTCTCGTCTTCGTTTAACTCACGCGGCGCAATGTCAAGCAGAAGCGTCGGTATTCCGGCGTTTGAAAGATGCGCGGCAATCGCCGCTCCCATTGTTCCTGCGCCTAAAACGGCGGCTTTTCCGATTTGCAGCATTTTTTATTTGACCTTTTCTGATGATTTTTTGATTTCGTTATCATAACTGAATGAATGTTCATTCAGCAAGTTTTTCTTTAATAATTTTTAGTTACCAAAAAAAATTCTTGACAGTTTTCTTAAACCGGCTAATAATTACCAAACTCTCAGAACTGAAATAATTCGGAAGTAATGCAGAGTTGCGGTTCGTTTGGCTCACCGGGCATCATTTCTAAATTGTTGCAAAACTTAAAGTAAAAAAGAGGAAAAAATGAAAAAAATTTTATTTATTTTGATCGCAGCATTTTTATTCGGCGTTCCAATCAACGCTCAGACTGAAACTACAACAGGTGCCAAAGCTTCAGACACTCAAACGAAAAGCCCTGAAAAGTCTAAAAAGCAGACTTTTCGTTCAACTAAAGAACAAGTAATGCAGGCGCAAAAAATGTTAAAAGTGACGGAAAGCGGCAAAATGGACAAAGACACGAAAGCCGCCGTCAAATCTTTTCAGGGCGAAAACAGTTTACGTAAAAGCGGTTCATTAAATCGTGCGACATTAGAAAAAATGAATATCGTGCTGACCGACCGACAAAAAGAAATTCCCGCCTCGCCTACTTCTTATGCCGCTGCCCCCGCGCCGGATAAATCAAGCGGAGAGAAAAAACGTGGACCGGTTTTTCGCGCCTCGAAAGAACAAATTATGACGGCGCAGAAAATGATGAAGGAAAAAACAATGTATAGCGGCGAGGAAACCGGAAAACTAGACGACGCGACGCGCGAGGCTTTGAAAAAATACCAGGAAGCGAATGGCGTCAAAGTAACCGGCACGCTTAATCAAATGACTTTGGAGAAAATGGGCATCGAATTGACTGATAAACAAAAAGAAAACACCGTTAAACCTCCCCAGATGTAAATTTTCTGAAGTAGAAAAAGGTTTCGGTTTTCTCACAAAGGGAAAGCCGAAACCTTTTTTATCTTTTGCCGACGAGAAATAATTCGGAAGATAAACAAATTAAAAACTTAGGTACGAGTATAGATTTTCACCCGCAAATTATCCGCAAGTTCTATTGTTTCAATAGCTTCAAAATCATCTAAAAAATCTTTCGGCATAAATGTACTCGCGTCTTGAACAGCGAGCGGGATTTCTGTGACAATCCACTTTTCAATCGCATCCGCAAAGTTTTTATAGGTTTCAGCGCCGCCGATAATAAACAAATCACAGTTCAGATAACTCGCCAAATTTAGAACTTCCGCCTTGCTTCGCAGAAGCAAAACATTCGCCTTGTTTTCGATATTTGCAGAGCGGCTGAGAACGATATTGAGACGCTTCGGCAAAGGTTTTTCAATTGATTTCCAGGTGTGAAAACCCATTGCCACCGCATTCCCGACAGTTGTTTCTTTAAAGTACTTTAAGTCCGCCGAATAATGCCAGGGCAATTTTTCGTTTTTGCCGATAGCGTAATTTTTTGCGATGGCGACGATGCCGGTAATCATATAAATTTTTTAATCTCGAATAATTTTATTGCCGGGGTGCGAAGACGCAAAGACACAACGAAATATGAGATGTAATGAAAAAATCATTTTTTACTTTTACTTTTTTACTTTTTACTTTTGCCTTCAAATTACTTTTGTCTTTAAAATCTTTCGCCTTTATAGACAGCAACTTCCGACCCTTTTGCCAGTAAAACTGACGCTGGTTCGGTGTCGGTCAAAAAGTCAAATCTTTCTCCATAAGTGAACCCGAAGTCAATATCAATTTCGGCATAAGTGACGTCAAAAAGTTCCCACTTCGGATGTTCTACTTTATATTCATCGGTGCGGTTTATGTCGCGTTTTGTGTAACCCCAGTAATGCTCGATGATAAATTCGGCGTGGGAATTTTCTGCGGGAACGCCTAAACTGCTGTCGAATTCAACTGTAATACTATTTTGACAATCCCCTTTCGACCAAAAATATGAAAGCTCATTTTCGGCGTGGGCGTGACCCATTTTCCAGGTTTCATAAGGCTCACCATAGAATGCGCGGGCAATCCACGCGATCGCCGGACGCGGAACGATTTCTTTGACAAACACTACGCCGCGCCTCGTTTCTTCTCTCGTTTCGCTTTTTACATAAAAACGCAGATTAACTTCTTCAAAATCGATGTGATACGGAACAGAAACGCCTAACACTTTAGTATTGACAAAATTAAAAGCGACCAGACTGGCAAAACATTTTCCTTCATAAAAATCGAGTGCAGTTCCCTGCGGCACAAATTCTGCCAACAGATTTGGCTCGACTTCGTAGTTTGCCATTATCAAATTCTGCCAGTTGGCGGTTAAAAACTTTTTCATTTATTGCCTATGAAATCAATCTTTTGTCACCCGCGCGGCGCGAAAGCTTTTCGCGGTCAAAATACTCAAGAATCGGAATAGCGTATTTGCGCGAAACTCCGGCGATTTCCTTAAATTGCGTCACATCCATCAGACGATCCGAAGTTTTTGCCGCAAAATTTTTAACGTTTTCAATTAATTCATCAATCGCTTTTTTCGAGAAATAAAATTCTTCCGAAATTTTTAGAACCTCGCCGGAATTTATCAAGAGCCGGAAAATTTTACGAGCGCGCTCTTTGTCAAATTTTCCGCCGCGCGAGGCTTCCGCCAAAGCCGTCTCCAGAGTGGGAACTTCAAGTTTCGCAGACGCATAGATTTGCCGCAACCGAGAGCGGATTTCTTCTTCTTCAGACGTTAACTCGTGGAGATAAAAACGTGATTTAACAAAATCTTTTTCAACAGTAATTTTCCCTTCTTTTTCAAGGTAGGCAAGTGTAGTTTTAAAAATTTGCGGTGACAGTCGGGCGGCGGTTTTTTCGCGCAGAGTTTCGCGCTGAATTCCTCTGGCGAGCGGTTCGCGCCGATGCAAATTTTCAATTTCCGCGAGAATTTTAGTTTTCAAATTTTCAAACGGCATTCGCGCAATGTAAAAATTTTCAACTTCGACAATTGCTTTTTTTAAGACACTTTCATCGATTACCCTTTTCAAAACTTCACTTCGCCACCCGGTTCGCGCCTGTAAATCTTTGAAAGTCAGATTCTGTTGCTCGCAAGTTTCGAGAAAAATTTTTATTTGACCCGGCTTATCATCTTTCGCGTCAACGTTAATTAGATTTTCAAGATATTTTCGTACATTTTCGATATCTTTCCGTCGATGTTTCGCGGCAAAAGCGTCTAAAATTTTGCCGCCCGCCACGGTCATCTGCGGCGAGTAGAGACGCAGGATAAATCTTTCGGTTGGAACCGTGACCACCGAATTTTCAAGCCGGATTTGCGCGAAATCTTTTTCGCCCGGCGCGATCTCGTTTTTGTCGTTTAAGATTTGAAGCCGCGCCAGAGCCTCGATGGTTCCGATATGGACACGAATTCTCTGTCTTGATTTCAGACTTTTTTTGGCATCGGCTAAAACCTCGATCTCAGCGTCAAAAATTTGAGTCGGGCGTAAAACATCGGCGGCGGCTAAAACCATTCCGCGAACTATCTCTGTGTGTTCGATCCCGCCGAGGTTAACGGCGGCGCGTTGTCCGGCGTTGGCGGTTTTGACGATTTTCCCATGAGTCTGCAGCCCTCGAACACGCACTTTTCGCTTGAGCGGCAAAATTTCCATCTCAATAGATTCGTTGATTTCGCCTGAAACAAGCGTCCCCGTCACGACCGAACCGAAGCCTTTGACCGAAAACGTCCGGTCAATCGGCAGACGCGCCACGCTTTCATTTTTTCTGGGTGGAATTAAAGGGGACACTTTGCGTAAAGTTTCTTTTAGTTCCAAAATTCCCGCGCCGGTTTTTGCGCTCACGGCAATAACGGAAGCGTTTTCAAGAAAAGAATTGTGAACCAGTTCCGCCGCGTCAAGTTTGGCGATTTCGAGCAGTTCCTCATCCACTAAATCTGTTTTTGTCAAAACAATCAAACCCGTCTTTATTTCCAGAAGGCGACAGATTTCAAAATGCTCGCGCGTCTGCGGCATTACGCCTTCGTCAGCGGCAATGACTAGCAACACAAGATCGATTCCGCTTGCTCCCGCCAGCATATTTTTAACAAACTTTTCGTGTCCGGGAACATCAACAAAACCAATTCTCACCGCGCCCAAATCAAGTTCGGCAAAGCCTAAATCAATCGTAATGCCGCGTTTTTTTTCCTCGGGCAGACGGTCGGCATCAACTCCGGTTAAAGCTTTGACAAGCGCGGTTTTTCCGTGGTCAATATGTCCTGCCGTACCAACGATGATGTCCATAAAAAAGAAAATCCAAGTTTAACATTTTTCGCTGTTAAACCTGGAAATGAATTGAAAATTCAAGATTGATTACTCGACAACTTCAAATTCGACAAATTGCATAGCAAACAAATCTTTTCCTTTTGCTGCAGCGTCAACGATGATTGTTTGCAAAATATAACTTCCGACTTCTAAATTTTTACCGAGCGTGATTGCGCCGGAAGATTGCAGTCGCATTAAATCCGTTTGTCCGCCGGT
>JACCRD010000093.1 GCA_013813755.1 Acidobacteriota bacterium
TGCTAGAACAGCTTCGCGCTATGGAAAATGGGATGCGAATCAAAGTGATCGAGGCGTCGGAAGGCTCAATCGGCGTTGACACGATTAAAGATTTTGAACGGGTCAGAAAAATTATCGAAAAAGAAAATGTTTTTTATCGAAGAGCGAATGTAAAAGATGCGCTTGCCGTGGCAAAGGTTCACGTCAAATCCTGGAGTGAATCTTTCGTAGGGATTGTGCCGCAAAAATTTCTGGATAATATGTCAATTGAAAAGCGGGAAAAAGTTTTCCGGCGGACATTGAGCGAAATAAATTATAAAATGTTTGTCGCGGAAACTTTTTCCGACGGAATCGTCGGATTTGCAGACTTCGGCGAATCGCGTAACGACAATTTGCCGTTTGAGGGAGAACTTTACGCAATCTATCTTTTGCCTGAATCGCAGGGAAAAGGAATCGGCGAAAATCTTTTCAGACTTTGCCAAAAGGAAATGATTGCCGACAAAATAAATTCGATGCATTTGGAGACGTTAAAAATCAGCCCGTATAAATTCTTTTATGACAAGATGGGGGGAAAAGTCGTTGGTCAGGCAAAACATCTTCTGGCAAATGTCGAATATGAAACGCTTCTTTACGGTTGGAATAATCTAGGTGAAATTTATGACTGATTGGATTGGATTATTATTTTTTGTTCTGCTCGTCGTCGGTATTTTTGTCGGCTTAAAAATGTTGAGCAGACCTGAAAAAAGAACCGAAGCGGATTTTGAGAGAAACGCAGCGGAAAGCGCCTCGATGCTCGGCGCGGGAATGGGCGCGCTCCAGGAAATTTTAGATCCGACCGCGGCAAAGGCGAAAGAAGTGAAAATGCAGAGGAAAGACGGGCGTTATATGAAAAAGAAGCGTGAGGGAAAAGCAAACAAAGACGATTTGAGCGAGGAAACTTATGACAGATAAACAAACAAAATATATTTTCGTCACCGGCGGAGTGGTTTCGAGCCTCGGCAAGGGTTTGGCGGCGAGTTCAATCGGCTGTCTGCTCGAAGCGCGCGGGGCGCGGGTTCAGATGATGAAACTTGACCCGTATATTAATGTTGACCCCGGAACGATGTCGCCGTTTCAGCACGGTGAATGTTACGTGACGGACGACGGCGCGGAGACAGATCTTGATTTAGGACATTATGAAAGATTTACAAATGCTAAATTGACAAAAGCCAATAACTGGACGAGCGGGCGAATTTATTTGAGTGTCATTGAAAAAGAGCGCCGCGGCGACTACCTCGGCAAAACGATTCAAGTAATCCCTCATATCACAGACGAAATAAAAATGGCGGTGCGAACAGTTGCCGATACGGAAAAACCGGATGTTTTAATCGTCGAAATCGGCGGCACGGTCGGTGATATCGAATCTCTGCCGTTTTTGGAAGCGATTCGGCAAATTGGTAATGAAGAAGGACGAGCAAACGCGATTTTTGTTCATGTGACGCTTGTTCCGTATATCGCCGCTGCTGGAGAATTAAAAACTAAACCGACGCAGCATTCGGTCAAGGAATTGCGCGAAATCGGCATCGCGCCGGATATTCTGCTATGTCGTTCAGACCGCACGCTGTCCTTGGATTTGCGACGAAAAATCGCTTTATTCTGTAATGTGCGGGAAAACGCCGTTATCTCTGCTCTGGACGTTAAAACAATTTATGAAGTCCCGCTTGCGTTTCACGAACAGGAGCTTGACGAGCTGATTGTTGAATCACTCCAATTAAAAGAAGCGTTTCCGCACGCCGATTTGAAAAGTTGGCGCGAACTTGTCTCTGTTATCAAAGAGCCGACGAGCGGCGAAGTGAAAATTGCGATTGTCGGTAAATATGTCGAGCTTGAAGATTCGTACAAATCACTGCGCGAGGCTTTAACGCACGCGGGCGTGGCGAACAATCTGCGCGTCAATGTCAGTTGGATTGAATCGGAAAATCTTATGCAGGATGATTATGAAACTAAGTTTCAGGATTTTGACGCGATTTTAGTTCCCGGCGGATTCGGAAAGCGTGGCATTTCCGGAATGCTGCGGGCGATCAAATACGCGAGAAAATCAGGCACGCCATATTTCGGGATTTGTTTAGGAATGCAGACAGCGTGTATCGAATTCGCCAGAAACGTCTGTGGTTTGCGCGATGCCGATTCAACTGAGTTTAACGCTGATACGCCGTTTCCGGTTATTTTCAAATTACGAGATTTGGTTGGCGTTGACGAACTTGGCGGCACAATGCGTTTGGGCGCGTGGCAATGCGAACTGAAACAGGAAAGTTTAGTCGGGGAAATCTATAACGACGCGCCGGAAATTTCCGAACGACACCGCCATCGATATGAATTCAATCCTGAGTTTCGCTCAATTTTAGAAAAGGAAAACTTAATTTTTAGCGGAGTTTCGCCGGATGGAAAGTTTGTGGAAATGATTGAACTGCCGCGCGAAATTCATCCGTTTTTCGTCGCCTGTCAATTTCATCCGGAATATAAATCAAAGCCTTTGAACGCGCATCCGATTTTTGTTTCATTCGTCAAAGCCGCGCACGAAAATCGTCTAAACAGCGAGAACTTAAAGGACGACGTTTCAAGCGATAAAAAAGTTCATATGCGGGAACGAATTATTGTTAGTGAAGAAGAAGTGTGAAGATAAGAAAAATTGAACTATCCGGCTTACAAGAATTGCGCGAAATCGGCATCAAATCCTATATGCCGCATTACGCGCATTTGTGGAAGTCAGGCGGTATCGAATGGTATCTTAATCGATGTTTCGGCGACGAAATTCTCCAAAAAGAACTGATCGACGCAAACATCGAATATTATGTTATCTCCAGCGCGGAAAAAAATATCGGTATCCTGAAACTTGTTCTACAAAAACCTCTGCCACATTCTAATGTGGAGAATGCTCTCTATCTTGAAAAGATTTATTTCATCAAAGAATCGACGGGAAAGGGTTTTGGTAAAAAATTAATTGATTTCACATTGCATCGCGCCGGTGAATTAAATCGACAATGCGTGTGGTTAATGGCAATGGATACTTCAGCGAAACCAATTGCGGCTTACGAAAGAGCCGGATTCGAGATTAGCGCGCCCACCAGATTAGACGACGAATTTGTGTTGATGAAAGAAGAATTTCGCGGAATGGTAATAATGAAAAATTGTCTGGAGAAAAATGGAAATCAAACCTTTTGATGTTGAAAACGTAACTTTTGGCGACGGACGTCTGCCGTTTATTTTAGGTCCGTGCGTTGTCGAATCGGCGCAGCACGCGCTTTTTATGGCGCAGGAAATAAAAGATATTTGCAGCGGCGTCGGCGTGGATTTTGTTTATAAATCTTCATTCGATAAAGCAAATCGCAGTTCGATTGAAAGTTTTCGCGGCGACGGGATACAAAAGGGATTAGAAATTTTGGCGCAGGTCAAAGCGGAAATAAATGTGCCCATTGTCACGGACGTTCACGAAACCTGGCAAGTCGAAAAGATCGCGGCGGTCGCGGATATTATTCAGATTCCCGCGTTTCTTTGCCGGCAGACAGATTTGCTAGTGGAATCGGCAAAATCGGGTAAGGCTGTCAATGTCAAAAAAGGACAATTTCTCGCGCCCTGGGACGCGAAAAATATTGTTGACAAACTGCAAAATGCTGGTTGCGAGAAAATTATTTTGACCGAACGCGGGACGAGTTTTGGATATAATAACCTTGTTGTCGATTTACGCTCGTTTCCAATTATGAGAAATTTCGGTGTACCGGTTATTTTCGACGTGACGCATTCTCTGCAACTTCCGGGCGGGCTTGGCAAGGCAACGGGGGGACAGGCTGAATACATCGAACATTTCGCTCGGGCAGGCGTCGCTTGCGGCGTGGACGCGGTTTTTATGGAAGTTCACGACAATCCAAAAAACGCGCCGTCGGATGGTCCAAATCAATTATCTTTGGAAAAATTGGAACCTTTGTTAATAAAGTTAAAACAAATTCACGAAATTGTTCAAAAATAATCAGCATAATGAAGAAAAATCTCGCCCTTTTAATTATCGGCTTACTATTTATTTCTAAAGCTTACTCACAGGATGAAAGCCGCGCTTCAAAAACCTGGGAAGTGCAGAAATATGACATCACCGCAACTTTGCCAAACAGTGAAACGGATCGATATCTAAATGCTAAAGCTGTTTTAGATTTGAAAAATGTAAGCGGCAGTGCCGGTTCGCGTCTGACTCTGCGAATTTCAGATAAAGCGGAAGTTTCTGCTGTCAAAGTTAATCAGACAACCGCTGAGTTTAGCAAAGGTGAAGAAAAAATCGGCAGCAATCGGAATTTGCAGCGGATTGTTGTCCGTTTACCATCCGTTCAGCCGAATGCAAATTTTTCCGTGGCGGTTGAATATAAATTAAAGGTTGACGAAAATTCCGGGTTAAACGCGCTTTCGCCCGTTGGCTCGCAATTTCTTCCTTTGTCTTTTTGGTATCCCACCCCGAACAGCTGGTATTTTGCACGCGGCGCTGACAATGCGCCTTTTCGAATTCAGATAAATTCTCCAAACGGTGAAACAACTGTTTCTTCGGGAACGCAGAATGGAAACGGATTTGAACAGAAGCTTTTTGGACAGCCATTTTTTTTTACAGGTAATTGGGATACGAAAACTATCACCAATATTTCAGTTTTAACTCCGAAAGGATTTGGTGCGGAAGAACAAAAAAGAGCTGATGAATTAGCGAAAATAGCTTTTGACGCCAAAAATTTTACAGCAAGTTTGTTGGGGACTGCGCCCGATGTACCGTTGCGAATCGTTGCAGTTAAGCGCGGCGCCGGGTTCTCAAGCAGTGGAACGATTCTTATTGATGAGAGCGCGCTTCGGAGACAGAAAATTGATTCGCAAACCGCGATGACTATTGCGGAATCCGTCGCCAAAATTTGGCTGGGCGGCGCGAGTAATATCAACGGAGAAGGTTTCGGAGTCGTTCGAGAAGGTTTGGCGCGTTTTGTCGCCACGCAATTTATTGAAAAACAATTTGGGGTTGATGTCGCGGATGTCGAACGTTTGCGGCAGCGCACAGCATACGCGGCAATCGCTTCGCGTGACGCTCCTTTGACGATTGTTTCGCCGCTCGATGATTATTATTTCACAGCGGTCGCTAATAAAGGCGCGATGGTTTGGCGGCTGCTTGCAAAAAAAGTCGGGCAGGAAGAGTTTTTTAATGTTTTACGCGCACAGATGAAAAACGGGAGTCTTGAATTAAACAAACTGCGCGGAGCTTTTTCAGCCCAAAAAGATTTGCTTGATTATTCGTTTGATAAAGTTACCGACACAAATTTGTTTGTCGGTTTGCCGCAATCCAATGGAGCCGAAACTAAAGTCGCTTTGAGAAACGTCGGTTCGATTGAAGTGTCGGTTAATGTGGCAGGGACAACGACGAGCGGAGAAAAATTAATCGCGCAAACAACAATTCCGGCTAAAAGTTTTGGCGAAGTAAACTTTAAAGCGACAAATAAAATTGTTCGTACCGAAGTCGATTCTGAAAAAATATACCCGCAAATTGATTATTCGGATGATATTGCGCCGC
>JACCRD010000100.1 GCA_013813755.1 Acidobacteriota bacterium
CCGCGCGCCTGTGCGGAGTTCATTCGCAGAACAACCATTTCTTTGCCCGGCTCCAGAGTTACTGTCAAGCCGTTCGCGGCGTAAGTCAGGTTCGGAGTTTGGGCAAAAGTGTTTCTCGTCATTTTAACAGTTTGAATAAAAGTTTTTTTGCCCGACGCGTCCGTCTCCCCCGCCGGCTCAACACCAAACTGCTGAAGTTGCGATGCGATGTAATGCCCGGCGAGCAATTCAAACTGCGTCCCGCTGCCGCGTCCCTGCAGCGCGTCGCTGGCTAAAAATTCCATCTCGGCGCGAACATTTCGTTCTTCGATCCGAAAGATATTTTTGCCAATATTTTGATTCGCTTTCGAACTCGATGGCTCAGAGCTGATACGGTTTTGCGCTTCGCTCAAATTTGCCAGTAATAACAAAGCGACGACATTAAACGCAACTTTCTTTAGGTATATAAGTTTCATTATTCGAAATTTTAGCAGAGTCTTAAACTTTCACAAAAATTATTTGTATAATTACTCTTTCAATATAAAATTTTGAATTTATTTGAGAACGCATTCTGAATTATCAAGCATCTAAACATTTGGATTTTTATAAGAGGATAAACACCGGCTATGGATTTTAATTATGTTGACGCGCTGCTCGTTTTGATAATTTTACTAAGCGTATTTTTGGGCTGGCAGCGCGGATTTATTTTGGGGTTGTTTGATCTGGCGCGTTGGATTGGCAGCCTTCTAGCGGCTTTTCTTCTCTACCAGCCAATCGCGCGTTTGATTAATTCGATGACCGGTTGGGAAAGCGTCTGGAGCGAACCGCTCAGCTTTATTTTTATCGTCGTCGCGACAAGATTTTTGATTCAGTATCTCGGCGCTCGCCTTCTCAAATCACTTTCGCCGGATGTTCACAAACGGCGGATAAACCGGATTTTTGGAACACTGCCCGGCTTTGTCAACGGTTTTGTCACGGCGGCAATCGTTTCAACACTGCTTTTTTCCATTCCGTTTTCGGGTAATTTTCAGGAAAATTTACGCGCAAGCCGAACTGCGAACCAGTTGGCGGATTTTGCACAACCGATCGAAACGGCTCTGACACCGATTTTTGAAGACGCGATTGACGAGGCATTTAAGCGGCAGGTAACAACCATCAATCCGGAATCAAACGAACGCGCCGTTTTGCCGTTCAAAGTTGAAAATACGCGCCCGCGCCCCGAACTCGAAACCGAGATGCTGCAGCTTGTTAATCAGGAACGCCTCGCGCAAGGGCTTTCCCCGCTTGAAGCCGACCCGGAATTAACCGAAGTTGCCCGCAAACATTCGGCGGATATGTTCGCGCGCAGTTATTTTGCGCACAACACGCCCGAAAATAAAAGTCCATTCGATAGAATGCGCGAATCGGAAGTTCGATTCAGAACCGCCGGAGAAAATCTCGCGCTTGCCCCAACCCTCAAAATTGCGCACACCGGCTTGATGAACTCACCCGGACACCGCGCCAACATTCTGCATTCCCGATTTGGACGAGTCGGCATCGGGATTCTCGACAGCGGACGACACGGATTGATGGTGACGCAAAATTTTCGGAATTAAAAACGGAATTATTGTTGGTCAATTCGCTAACGCAAACTGGCGTAGATTTTCTGCAAAAATTCATCAATTTTGTTGTTTTCAATCCAGCGCGCCACAATCACAAGGTCGTTTTCCTGGTCAACGTAAATAATATTTGTGCCGTTGCCAACGTGGACGAAAGCGTTTGCGGGCGCGTTAGGATACAGCTTTTTGTTGGTGTTTAAAAACCAGTTCATAAAACCGTAAGTTGGCTGCGCAGGGGTCGGCGTTCTGGCTTGTTTGATAAATTCATTCGAGAGAATTTGTTTGTTGCGCCATTTTCCATTTCGCGCCGTGAGCAGCCCGAAACGCGCCATATCACGCGCTGAGATAAACATTCCGCCGCCCCAGTGACCGCCGCCGCTGACCGATTGCACGGGCGCGCCATCGAGGACAATCCACGAATTTTCGTAGCCGAACCAGCGCCAGGTATTGGAGGCACCGATTTCGTCCATCACGTTTTCTCGCAAAACCTGCGGCAGAGGTTTACGCCACACATTGAGCGCGGCGAGCGCCAGCACATTAACGCGTACGTCATTGTATTCATACACAGCGCCGGGCAAGTTCCGCTTGCGGCTCAACCAATTACTCGGGTCGCGGTCGGGGCGGTCTGCCCAATCAGGCTTGCTCCACAGAGTTCCTTCCCAATCGCTCGTCTGGCGCAAAAGATGTTCCCAGGTAATTTTGCGGTTGTGTTCGGTGTGGAAAAGGTCGAGCAGTTTTGATTTGCCGAAATTTTCTGCTGTATCGAATTTTTCGTTTTGGTTATAAATGCTGATTGGCGATGAATAATCACGCACCGGGTCTTGTAGACTTTTTATCAGTTTGCGGTCAAACGCCAGTCCGACGACGGTTGAGACAAAACTTTTCGTCACGCTGAAAGTCATATCAACACGGTTCGGATCGCCCCATTCACTGATGATATAACCATTGCGCAAAATTATTCCGGTCGCGTCGCCGCGCTCTTTGAATGCGCCGACAGCTTCACCGAACGGCTCGCGCCCGAAGGTTTGGTAATGCGCGAGTTCAAGATTGCGTGGCGCTTTCGATTCGTTGGCAACGGCGAAATCAATCGCTTCTTTGAGCTTATCGGCGTTAATTTTTGCCTGATCGGGTGTGCGCCGTTGCCAGGCGTCGCCTTCTGCCGGAAAGTAAATCGATTGAGCAAAATTACCGACGGAAAATGCGAAAATCAAAAACAATCCGATGACAAATCGTATCAAAAGTTTTTCAGGAAAATTTTTATGTTTCATAAGCTGGAAATGTTTAACACTAAATCAAATTAATATTCACACTCTGAACAAAGCATACGATACAGTTCGGCAAAAATAAAAATCCCGCCGAATCGATTTAGGCGAGATTTTACAGGATTTATAAAAGTTGAGTTATTCTTCATCGCGTCCGTGGACGTGGGCGGGCGGATAAGTCGCTTCGACCGCCGTAAATGTTTCGAGGATTTTGTATGTGTGCGCGGCATCTTTCGGCACAACCCACGAATCGCCTTTTTCGAGCAGAATCATCTGACCTTCGAGATGCAGTTCGGCGCGTCCCCGAATTACATAACCGACTGTTTCGTAATCACGCCGCGCCGCTTCTTTCGCTTCTTCCGGCTCTTGATTTTCCCACAAACGCATTGCGACATTTTTGCCTGATGCCAGATATTTCTGCCCCATCTCGCCGGTCGGCGAATGCGCGGAATCAACTTTTATTATTGTCGTGTCACCCATTGTAAATATTTTCTCCTTAACTTTTGTTTGCTGTACAAACTGCAAGCGATGTGCCAACAGTTTGTAAACTAGAATTGTCTAGTGTTTATTGACAGACGGTCAACCAATCAAATTCTCTCTCGCCCGATTTCTGTTTCAAACCAATACTGCGATTGATTGGTATCAGGTCAGTAAATTAAACGAATTTGCGAAAGATGAGTTTTCAGTTTCAAATTTGATTTTGCAAAAAACTTATTTGTCACGCGTCGGTTTCCTGCTAAAATACATCAATTATGAAAAATATTCTATTACTTTTAGCGCTGACTCTGTTTGCCTCGATCAGTAGTTTGGCGTCTGACAACCGCGATGCGAAAGCCGGAGCTGATATTCGCAAAGTGATGAACGAGCAGACGGCGGCGTGGAATCGCGGCGACATCGAAGGTTTTATGCAGGGCTATTGGAAATCGGAAAACCTTGTCTTTGTCTCCAGCGACAATGTTACCAAAGGTTGGCAGCCGACGCTCGACCGTTACCAAAAAAATTATGATTCACGCGAGAAAATGGGAACTTTAACATTTTCCGGTTTAACGATTAATGTTTTAAATAAAGAATGGGCAATTGTTCTGGGCAGCTGGTCACTGGCGCGCGCGAAAGACACGCCGCACGGAAAATTCACATTAATTTTTCGCAAATTCAAAGACGGCCGGCGCGTCGTTCACGATCACACTTCTTGATTTTGGATTTCGGATTTCGGATTGTAGAATTTATTTATTGTCGGTTTGAATTTTTAAGCCCGCAAAAATTAAACAAATAAGGGAATTGGAAATGGAAGATAATAA
>JACCRD010000131.1 GCA_013813755.1 Acidobacteriota bacterium
CCGCGCGATTTGCGCCGCATACTCTTCATTCAAAACCGGATAAAATATTGGCTGTTCAGGCAATCGCGGCGGAAATGAATTAAATCCGCTTACTTTGATTAGCGTCAATTCTTTTGTGCCGACAGGACGAAATAAAGTAACTGTTTCTTCTTTCATTTATGCGACGCGAAGTAATGTTTTACGGACGTCAAGAGCAATTTCAACCGGATAAAAATAATTTGAGGGATAAAGATAATCTTCGCCTGATTCGTCAACGATGCGAATATATTCGTCTTTTGCCGCGTCATCGTCGGGTAAAACTTCGTAAATTTTGCGGATTTCCAAGTCTTCGCAGCCTTCATTTTTAATGCACAAAACAAATTGTCTATCTTTCTCATTCATAACTTTAATCCAAAAATGTTTTGATTTTTATTTTTCTTTTGCCGATTCCGTGCGCTTCATACCAATGCAGTTCGGCAAGTCTTATTCTACCATTTTGCAGTTTTACCTGAGCAGTTCCTTTTAATTTTCGCCAGTGTCCGCGCCCGGATTGTTCTCGTAAACCAGAAATTTCACGGATGCTTGAGCCGACGGCTATTGTTGCAATTTCTGAAATTGTCCCGAGTATTTCAAAGACTTCACTCATTAAGCCGGATTTCCTCCGGTTGCTAAATATAAAACTGCCATTCGCACGGCGACGCCGTATTTTACCTGGTCTAAAATTAAAGAACGCGAACTATCCGCCACATCCGAGGCGATTTCGATGCCGCGATTCATCGGTCCCGGATGAAGAACGATGGCGTCGGATTTGGCTAAATTAAGACGCTCCTGAGTTAAACCGTAATGAACGGCGTATTCGCGCAGAGTCGGAAAATAGGCTGAATCCTGGCGTTCGCGCTGAATCCGCAAAATCATCACGACATCCGCGCCGTCGATCGCTTCTTCGACATTCGCGGCGACGTGCAAGTCTTTTTCGACAAGAAATTGAAAATCGTTCGGGACAAGCGTTTTCGGACCGGCGACTCTGATGGAGGCGCCGAGTTTTGTTAAAAGATGAATGTTTGAACGCGCGACGCGGGAATGCAAAATGTCGCCGACAATCGCTACCTGTAAATTTTCGATTTTTCCTTTGTGTTCCCGAATCGTCATTGCGTCGAGCAGCGCTTGAGTCGGATGTTCATTCGCGCCGTCCCCGGCGTTGACAATCGCCGCTTTGCTGACCTTGGCGAGTTGGTGCGGAACGCCCGCGCTCGAATGGCGAACGACAATGCAGTCGGGCGACATTGCGTCCAGGTTCAGCGCGGTATCAATCAAAGTTTCGCCCTTGGTCAGTGCTGAAGAAGTAACGCTGATATTGACGGCATCGGCAGAAAGACGTTTGGCGGCGAGTTCGAAAGATGTACGCGTGCGTGTGGAAGCTTCAAAAAAAAGATTGATCACGGTTTTGCCGCGCAGGGTCGGAACTTTCTTTATCTCACGCGCATTTACTTCACGAAAATTTTCCGCCGTGTCGAGAATGCCGACAATTTCCGCGGCGGAAAGATTGCGGATTCCAAGTAAATCTCGGCGGCGAAACGGTTTGTCCATTTTCTTTCGTAAAAAAAGCAAGACATTCAGCCTTGCTTTGAAAAATTATTCACTCGGACGCTCGTAAATCCAAACAGCTTCCTCATCATCGTATTCTTTGAGCATAACTTTAATAATTTCAGTTTTTTTCGTTGGCACGGTTTTGCCGATGTAGTCGGCTTGAATCGGCAGTTCGCGGTGTTCGCGCCCGCGATTGATAAGCACGGCGAGCCGGACTTTTTTCGGTCGTCCAAAATCCATTAACTGGTCGAGCGCGGCACGAATTGTTCTGCCCGTGTAAAGTACGTCGTCAATTAAAACAACGGTTTTATCAGAAATGTCCTCATCAAGTTCGGTGCGGTTGACAATCGGGTTGGCGCCGACTGTGGAGAGATCGTCGCGGTAGAGTGTGATGTCAATAATTCCGAAAAGCGGGCGCACGCCTTCTAAATCTTCGATTTTTTTGGCAATTCGTTCGGCAATCGGAACGCCGCGCCGACGTATTCCAACTAAATACAGATCTTTCGCGCCCTGATTTTCTTCGACAATTTCTGACGCGAGACGAGATAATGCGCGCTTCATTCGCGCATTATCCATAATTTTTGATTTTTCAACTAGGTTAAGTTCATCTGCCATTCTGCCAGAAATCGTAACACTGCACAGCTTAAAGTTTCAAGTTCAAAGTTTTCACATTTCGCATTTAACAATTATCATTTATCATTTTTACGATGTCGAAAATTTACCAATCCATTATCCGCCCGCTGCTTTTTCGTTTTCCGACTGAAACGGCACACGAGTTTGGAATTGAATCGCTGAAGATTGCTCTCAGGTCGAAAACAGCACAGGATTTTATTGCGGGAAAATTGGCGTGCGACAAATTTAGCGGACTGCAAAGATTTGGTTTGAAGTTTGGAAATCCTCTGGGAGTCGCCGCCGGCTTTGATAAAAACGGTGTGGCGGTCAATCAACTTGCCGCGCTCGGCTTCGGATTTGTCGAGGTCGGAACGGTAACTTTTAATCCGCAGGAGGGAAATGAAAAGCCGAGAATGTTCCGTCTGTCGGAAGATAAAGCTTTAATCAATCGGCTCGGTTTTAACAATCAGGGAACGGCGAAGGTTGTGGAGCGTCTGAAAAAAATCAGTCCAAACTGCGTTCTCGGCGTGAACATCGGAAAAAACAAAGACGTTTCAAATGAAGACGCGGTGGACAATTATTTGAAGAGTTTTGAACTGGCATCTGAAGTAGCCGATTACGTCGCGGTTAATGTTTCGAGTCCGAACACGCCTCACTTGCGCGATCTGCAAAAAGCCGACGCGCTCGAAGAACTTCTCAGAGCTTTACAGACACGCAATCAGGAACTTCGCGCCAAACCCCTGCTCGTCAAGATCGCGCCGGATTTGTTGCAAGCGGAAATCGAAGCGATTGTCGATATCGCGCTCAGATTAAATTTAGACGGAATAATTGCGACCAATACAACCATTAAAAGAGACAATCTACAAACAAAAAATGTTGGCTCAATCGGCGTTGGCGGTTTGAGTGGAAAGCCTCTGCGAAAACGCTCAGATGAGGTTATCCGGCAAATTTACCGATTTTCAAAGGGCGATTTGCCGATCATCGGCGTGGGCGGAATTTTTGATGCCGAAGATGCGTTTGAAAAAATCGCTTCCGGCGCAAGTCTGATCCAAAGCTACACGGGCTTTGTTTACAGGGGCATAACTTTCGCTCGCAATGTGAATTTCGGTCTGGCGAAAATTATTAAGCAAAAAGGATTCGAATCTTTAGATGAAGTAGTCGGTATCGATGCAAAAAAATCTGGCACCTGAACGCTGTAAGAACGGGAATTAATTTCAGTTGAAACGTTTGCCGCTTCATTGCTCGATTGCCGGTACCTATTTGTTTTGATTTGACACTCGAAAGCCAAAAGTTATAATAAATTCTTTTGCGTTTTGCGCTTCGGTAAATGAAAGTTTATTCTAAGAAATAATGATTGTTGATTTACTGACAATTAAAGACGCGGCGATTTCATTTGATTTTATTTTACAGCCGTCTGAAATTGATCTGGACAGCGATGAAGCGAAGCTTGTCAATGAAATCAGCGTTAAAGGAAGTTTGAAAAAGGGAATTGCGCAGACTGACGTTCAGGGAAATATCGATGCCCGGATTGAAATCGAATGCAGCCGTTGCTTAGTAACGGCAGAACAACCTCTGAAATTTTCGTTTAGCGCTGTTTTCGTCTCGACCGAAAATTACACAGACGAAAAAGAGGCGGAATTGAGCATTGATGATTTAGATGTTTCGATTACCGTCGATGATAAAATAGATTTAAGAGAACTTGTCCGCGAACAAATTCTGCTTGCCGTTCCCGCACAAATTTTTTGCCGGGAAGAATGTAAAGGTTTATGCCAAAAGTGCGGAGCGAGCCGAAATTTGATAGATTGTAAATGCGAAGAAAAAGAAGTTGACCCACGTTGGCAAAGCTTGCGCAAATTGAACCTAAACTAGAAAAACGAAAAATATTAATAGCTTTAACAATATTTTTATCAACAAATATATATTTAGTAAATTACATTTTTAATTATAAATTTAATAAAGGAAAATTATGCCAAATCCAAAAGGAAGACATTCAAAATCGCGTAAAAATATGAGACGCGCTCACGACGCGCTCAAATTGCCGCAGTATTTTCTTGACAAAGACACGGGCGAGGCTCTAAAACCTCATCGTATTAATCCAACCACCGGAATGTATAAAGGTCGTCAAATTATCGATGTCAAAGAAAGCGAATAATAATTTGCGAATAAAGTTTCGGATTTTGAATCGAATTTAAGTGCAGTTTTTATTCAAATAAAAATCCATAATCTAAAATCCAAAATGGGACTTAACGCGGGCATTATCAGCACCGGACACAGTTATCCAAGCGGTGTTTTAACAAATGCTGATCTGGAGAAAATTGTTGATACTTCCGATGAGTGGATAACTTCGCGCACCGGAATAAAACAGCGGCGTAAGGCGGGCAGTGACGAATATACTTCACAGTTCGCTGTGAAAGCCGCGCGGCAAGCCCTTGAACGTGCTCAAATCGATGCTTCTGAAGTTAATTTAATTGTCTGCGCGACCACTTCACCCGACCAAATTTTGCCTTCGACGGGCTGTCTGATTCAAGCAGAACTCGGCGCCAACAATGCGGCGGCATATGATTTATTTGCAGCCTGTTCCGGATTTCTATACGGTTTAACAACTGTCGAGTCGATGATTCGCACCGGTCAGATTAAGTATGCTCTGGTGATTGGCGCGGAAGTTCTAACAAAATATGTCGATTACACAGATCGCTCGACGTGCGTTATTTTTGGTGACGGCGCAGGCGCGGCTCTGCTCGCTCCGGTCGCCGCAGACAAAGGAATTTTAGCGACGAAAATTGTTTCCGACGGACGTTTCGCCGAACAGCTTTATTCGCCCGGCGGTGGAACGCGGATGGGAACGACGCACGAAACGATTGACAGCGGACAGCACTTTTTTAAAATGAAGGGAAACGAACTTTTCAAAATCGCCGTCCGTTCAATGACGAGTATTTCACAGGAGATACTTGAAAAAGCAAATTATACGACTGACGACATAAAACTTTTTATTCCGCATCAGGCAAATCAAAGAATTACCGACGCGGTTGCGCAAAAACTCGGCGTCAACGAATCAGTGGTTTATTCAAATATCGAGTTTCACGGCAACACGTCTTCGGCTTCGATTCCGATTGCGCTTGACGAGTGTATCCAGCAAGGAAAAATTGTCGAAGGCGATTTGATTTTGATGGCGTCTTTTGGCGGTGGAGCGACTTGGGGTGCAACACTCGTGAGATTTTGAAGATGGCAAAAACGGCATTCATTTTTCCCGGACAAGGTTCACAATTCGTCGGAATGGGAAAAGATATGTTTAATAATTTCCCGAAAACGCGGGAAACTTTTGAAGAAGCGAACGACGCACTTGGCTTTTCGCTCTCTGAAATGTGTTTTGCGGGATCGGCGGAAGATTTGGCTTTAACTGCTAATACGCAACCGGCGATTTTGACAACTTCAACAGCAGTCTTCAAAACGATGGAGGCGGAAGGTTTTCCTCTGCCGGATTTTGTGGCGGGACATAGTTTAGGCGAGTATTCAGCATTGGTAGCAGCAAATTCTTTGAATTTAAGTGAAGCTGTCAAAACTGTCCGTCGGCGCGGCGAATATATGCAGAACGCTGTGCCGGTTGGGGTTGGCGCGATGGCGGCGATTTTAGGTTTGGATTTAGAGACGATTAAAACTGCTTGCGAAGAAGCGTCGGAAAATCAGGTGTGCAGTCCGGCAAATATTAATTCTGCTTCGCAGGTTGTCATCGCGGGGAATGCCGAAGCGATCAACCGGGCGATTGGAATTGTGAAACAGTACGGTGCGAAACGAGCCGTTAAATTAAATGTCTCCGCCCCCTTCCATTGCGCTCTGATGAAACCAGCGCAGGATAAATTAACGGGAGATTTACAGGCAATTGATTTTCGAGATTTACGTTTCCCCATTGTTGAAAATGTTTCAGCGCGGGGAAATACACAGGGAAGCAGAGTGCGGACGGCTCTGAGTGAACAGGTTGCCGCGCCGGTTCTGTGGAAAGATTCGATTGAATATTTAATTGAAAATGGTGTCCAGACATTTGTCGAGGTGGGCGCGGGGAAGATTTTGTCGGGTTTAGTTAAACAAATTAATCGCGATGTTCGTTGTTTGAACATCGAAGATGCGGTGAGTTTAAGAAGTAGTCTGGAGAGTCTGGGAAGTTCGAAAAGTTTTTCAAATTAAACAAACTTGAAGTTAAACAAACTGCTCTCGATTCTCAAAATTTTTATAAAAAACAGGAGATAATATGTCAGAAGTTCAAGAAAAAATTAAACAAATTATTGTTGACGAATTAGGAGTGGATGAGGGGGAAGTTACGGAAAACGCCCGCTTTATCGAGGATTTAGGGGCGGATTCATTGGATTTGGTTGAACTCGTGATGCGTTTTGAAGAGGAATTTGATATTGAAATTCCTGATGAAGATGCCGAAAAAATACAAAGTGTTCGTGACGCTTATGCATATGTCGAGCAGCACAAAAATGCTTAATTTCTAGTGGCAAGCGCTAAACGGTAAGTGATAAGTTTTTGCTTTCCCTTACCGTTTAGCGCTTGCGGCTTTTCCACTATTCTTATGAAACGTCGTGTTGTAGTTACGGGACTCGGTCTGATTACGCCGTGTGGAAATGATGTCACCACCACGTGGACGTCAATTATTCGCGGTCAAAGCGGTGTCGGTTTTATTGAAAAATTTGATACTGAAAAATACTCGGTAAAAATCGCGGCTGAAGTCAGAAATTTTGACCCGCTGAATTTTATGGAGAAAAAAGAAGCCAGGCGAATGGGTGCGTTCACGCATTTTGCGATTGCCGCCTCCGATGAAGCCATAAAACACAGCGGATTAGTTATTGATGATTCCAACGCTGAGATGATCGGCACTTATATCAGCAGCGGAATCGGTGATTTCTGGGCGATTGAGCGAGAGCACGATAAACTTTTGTCGGGCGGACCCGACCGCGTATCGCCTTTTTTTATTCCGCAGTCAATCGTTAATCTGGCGGCGGGCAACGTTTCAATCAGGCACGGCGCGAAAGGTCCGAATACGGCAACCGCTACCGCCTGCGCGGCTGGGGCGCACGCCATCGGCGACAGTTTCAGATATATTGAACGCGGCGATGCTGACGCAATGATTTGCGGCGGCGCGGAAAGCGCAATTACTCCAATGTCAGTCGCGGGTTTTGCTTCACTGAAAGCGCTTTCCACGCGAAACAATGACCCGCAAAAAGCCTCGCGTCCTTTTGACGCGGAACGCGACGGCTTTGTCATCGGCGAAGGCGCGGGACTTATGATTTTGGAAGAACTTGAGTTTGCCAAAGCGCGCGGTGCGAAAATTTACGCCGAAATCGTCGGCTATGGAATGAGTGGCGACGCTTTTCATATCACCGCGCCCGATGAAACCGGTTCGGGACCAAAACGTGTGATGCTGAAAGCGATGAAGGATGCCGGAATCGGACCGGAACAAATCGGTTACATTAACGCTCACGGAACTTCAACGCCGTATAACGATAAATACGAAACTTTAGCGATTAAATTAGCGTTTGGCGATCACGCTCAAAACGTTGCGATTAGTTCGACAAAATCGATGGTTGGACACGCACTCGGCGCGGCGGGTGGAATTGAAGCGGTTTTCAGCGTTTTGGCAATTCACGAAAAAGTTTTGCCGCCGACGACCAATTACGAGTTTCCTGACCCGGAGTGTGATTTGGATTACATTCCAAACGAAGCTCGAGTCGCGGAAGTTGAATATGTTTTGTCAAACAGCTTCGGCTTTGGCGGAACGAATGCCTGCCTGATTTTCAAGAGATTTGGTGAATAAGTTATGAAAAGTGTCGAATATACATTTTGGCAGGATGACGAATTTTTTATTGGATATTTAAATAATTACCCGGAGTATCAAACGCAAGGTTATTCAAAGGAAGAATTACTGGAAAATCTAAGAGACCTTTTGAAAGATTTCGAATCAGGCGAAGTCCCATTTATCAAAAAGGTAGAGGAAATGGTTATCGCCTAATGAAAAGGCGCGATTTAGTAAAACGGCTTGAAGAAATGGGATGTGTTTTAGTACGACAGGGTGGTAAGCCCGATTTTTACACAAATTACAAAACAAAAAAATCACAACCTGTCCCGCGCCATCAGCAAATTAACGAAAATTTGGCAAAAGCAATTATTAAAAAACTTTCTGATCAGTAAAATATGAAAATTATTGTTTTAATGAAACAAGTTGCCAACAAAGACGCGGTTTTGCGTGTTGGCAGAGACGAGAAATGGATTGATGAATCCGATATTGCTCATCAAACCAACGAATCTGACGGCTATGCGCTCGAAGAAGCTTTGCGGCTCAAAGAAGCGAAAGGCGAAGGTGAAGTTGTCGTCTGCACGCTTGGCGCGCAAAGTGCAAAAACTGTTTTAAAAGACGCTCTAGCGCGCGGCGCTGACCGGGCGATTCATATTGTCAATGAAAACGAAAACCGTCTGTCGCCTTATCAGATTGCTAAGACTATTGCCGATGCGATCAGGGAGGAAAATGCCGATTTAGTTTTCACAGGGCTTCAATCCGATGATGCAAGTTACGGTCAAACGGGAGTAATTTTGGCGGAACTTCTGGGAATTCCTCACGCGACGATTGTCATCGATATTGATCGCAGCAATTTGGAAAATAATCTGCGCATCAAAAGAGAACTCGAAAGTGGTTGGTATCAATGGTTTACATATCAATTGCCCGCGCTTCTGACGATTCAATCAGGTATTTCGCAAATTCGTTACGCTAGCTTGAAAGGAATTATGGCGGCGAAAAAGAAGGAGATTAAGGAAGTTAACGCTTCATTCGACAATTTCGATTCGGCGCAACACATCCAAAAAGTTTATCTTCCGCTGAAAACCAAACAAACACAGATGCTCGGAAACGGCAACGCGAAAGCCGGCGCGGTTGAATTGATTGAGAAATTAAAAACAGAAGTCAGAGTTTTATAACAAGCTTTACAAGTATAAATTAAGCTTAGTAAGAAATAAATTTGTCGTGCTAATTTAGAAAAATATGATTTTAGTATTTATCGAACACAAAAATTGTGTTTTAAACAAAGCCTCGCTTGAAGCGGTTGCTGCCGCGCAAAACATCGGTAAGGACTTAGGTTTGAGTGTGACTGCCGTGATTCCATGTGACAAAGATTGTAGTTTGGCTCAGGAATTAGCTGCTTATAATTTGGAAAAAGTTATTGTTGCGAAAAACGATAAACTCGGAATATATACACCTGATGCTTATGCGGATGCGTGGGAAAATGTGATTAAAGCGACAAATCCAAAATATGTCGTGATGGCGCACACTTATCAGGTGCGAGATTTTGCGCCGAAAATTGCTGCGCGGCTGGGAAGGGAAGTGGTCGCAGACTGCATTCGCTACCGCCATGAAAACGGAAAACTTGTTTTTACGCGCCGTATTTTTCTTGGCAAATTAGATGCTGATGTCACAATTGAAGGCGACGCGCCATATTTTGTAACGTTTCAATCAGGCGCATTCCGCGGCGAGAACGCCGAAAAGGGCGACGGCGCAAAAGTTGAAATAATGGAAGTTCAAATCAGCGAGCCGCGAATGCGGGCGGAAGAACCGTTTCAGGAAGTAAAAGCATCAGTTGATTTAACAAAATCAGGAATAATCGTGGCAGTCGGGCGCGGCATCAAATCACAGGAAAATATTGCCCAAGCTCAAGCGCTTGCCGATGCGCTCGGCGGGGACCTCGCCGCATCGCGTCCGATTTGCGACGCTGAATGGCTACCGATTGAACGGCAAATCGGCTCCAGCGGACAAACCGTCGCTCCGAAAGTTTATATCGCGCTCGGAATTTCCGGCGCGATTCAGCATATCGTCGGTATGAAAAATGCCGGAACAATCGTCGCCATTAATAAAGACAAGGAAGCTCCAATCTTTGATATCGCCGACTACGGAATTGTCGGAGATTTGTTTGAAGCCCTGCCCGTGATGGTCGAAGAAATTAAAAAAGCGAAAGGTTAAACTTAATTTTTCAGTAAACAAGAAAGCCGTTAGAAATTAATTTCTAACGGCTTTCTTGTTTATAATAAATCTTGTGATTAGTTAAATCCGTCCTTGTCTTTAGAACTTTCGTCCAGCTCAAAACGATTACGGTCGCGTTTTTCCATTTTTTCTAAAAGATCGAGCGGTTCATTATCCTGGTAATCGATACCCATCGCGTGCGCGTTTTCTTCAACGTCAGATTGATCAGGCGTTGGATTGTGACCGAAAACCGATTCTGAACCGGTGCTGTTAACATCCGCCCAGTCCGCGTCAACATCGCCGCCCGAATCAGCCGGAGAAGATGAGTTATGTTCAGAAAGACGCTCTTTTAATTCATTTGGGGCTTGCGGAGCGTGCGCGATTTCTTCGTCCATAAATTCTTTGATGTCCTGATCAGGCGGCGTTTCTTTTTCGTAAAATTCCAAATCTTTTCCGGTCATAAATTCTACCTCTTTTTGTTTATTCAGACTGAGAAAAGCATAACATATCGATAGAAAGAAAGTGAACGCGATTGATTAAATGAAAACTATCGACTGCGCCGAAGGAATCTCGAATCGCCGGCGGCAGCGCATATTTTTGCACATCAGCATATCGTCCATCCGCACCATATAATCACGCGATTTATCCAACTGCGCGCGTTCCTGTTGATTGAGATTTCGGGGTAAATTTTTTTTCTTTGTCCGCTTGAGCCAACGCACATCGTAGTCGTTTCGCTCACGGCAATTAGGGCAAGCGAAACTTGCCATTTTTATTTCCTGTTTTTCGTCGAAAATATCTTTTTCCTGCATAAAATGTGAACCGCAAATGGTTTAGCTTAACAACAGAGCAATGATAAATACCTCCGCTGATAACGGTTAATTTTCTTTCGGCAAATCTCTCAAATACTGAAAGCTATAAATGCCGGTTTCGTGACCGTCTGAAAATCGAAAATTCAGCGCGTATCGACCGACAATCGAGATTGAGGAAAATGATAGATCATCGACGATTTGATCAGGTTTCAGAATTTTTTCACCCGTCCATTCGTTAATGCACCCGGCACACGGACAAGACTTTCTCAAATATGCCGCGTGAAATACGTCTTCTTTTCCGTCCGACCATCTAACTAAGAGTTCATTGTTTGTTTCCTCGACAATTTCGATTGGTTCAATCATCAGATTTTAGAATTTTCTCGACATCGCTCGCTGTTACGTCGTAATGCGAAGCCTGATAAACGACCTTTCCGTTTTTCACAACAATTGCCTGCGGTGATTCGTGCCGGACACCGGTTTTTCTAGCGATAGCGTTTGAAACGTCTCGAGAATTTTGGATGATAACCAAATGTATGTCAGCGTCGGCATTGGAAATTTCCTGATAAACTCCCGCGCTAATTGGACAAGTCGTGCTGTGCTTAAACAAAACAATTGGATTTTCAACGGATTTGCTGAACAACTGTTCCAATTTTTCGATTGTATCTAATTTAATAAAATTTGCTTTCATAATTTAATTATAACTTCCCGCATTTTGATACGCACTTGGCGAAGGCGGAATGTTTGACGGAATGTTACTAAAATAGTCTAAAGACGGAAATACTTTTCGATAAACAACGAGCGCGCCTGCAAACATTATTGGCAGCATCAAGTAAACACCAACCAGACAGAGCGCGTAGCCGATTATCATCATTGCCACTTCAAGAGCGACGAATCCGATTATGCCGCCCAAATTATTCCACACAGCTTTGGCGCTTAACTTAAAAGCTGCCATTCCCGAAAGTTTATATTCGACGATTAAAGGATAAGCAAACAACACGAAAGTGTGAATTATTCCTAAAACAATCCAAAGTATCAGTATCTCAACTGCAAAAAAACTTAAATAGGGAATCATCAGACTCGGATCCGGGTTATTTGACTGCATCAATGAAATTTGCATTAGAACTAAAGGAATATAAGCCAGAATTCCAAACAATATTGCGGGTAATATTAAAACCAGAGACGCCACCAAACCGGGCACAAAAAAATCGAAGCCTTTAAATAAATCTCCAAAACTTACGGCTTGCCCGTTCATTTTTTGAAAAAGGCAAAAATAAATTCCGCACATCATCGCGCCGAGAAGTATGCCGAAAGGCACGGCACCGGCAATCAGCATTCCGACCAGAGTGATAGCAAAGATTAACCAATACTGGTCTTTGATTAATTCCCACCCTTCCTTCATACATTCGACAGGACGAATTACCCGGGTCTTAAATTGAATTTCCGACATAAATTTACTTACCTGCTTGATAAATTTTCTCGATATAATCCTTTAACATTCGGTCGCTGGAAAATTGCGGTGTCAGCGTCGCAAGTGAATTTTTCATTCGCCGAATCCACTCGCTTGATAATCCGTCCGCGTTTTTTGCATAATATGTGGGAACGACTTCAGTTTCCAGAACTTTATAAAGTGATTCGGCGTCGTCTTTGTCAATTTTTTCAATGGCTGTATCATCTTCATCCCTCAAAACGCCAAGCGAAAATCCGTTTTCTCCGTTAAAACCTTCAATCCACCAACCGTCCAAAATTGAAAGATTAAGACCGCCGTTCATCGCTACTTTTTGACCGCTGGTTCCGCTGGCTTCGAGCGGGCGGCGCGGAACATTGAGCCAAACGTCAACGCCCTGAACAAGATAACGCGCTACTTCCTGATCGTAATCTTCCAAAAAAACAGCACGCCGCTGCCACTGCGAATTTTCATCAAAACTCATCAAATTCTGCAAAATTTCCTTCGCGCTTCGATCCTGCGGATGTGCTTTGCCGGCAAAAACAAATTGGACGGGCTTTTCGACATCGTCCACCATTTTAACGAGTCTTTCCAAATCGGTCAGAAGCAAATTCCAGCGCTTGTAAGCAGCTACGCGACGCGCGAAACCGATTGTTAAAATGTCCGGAGAAAACAATTTGTTAGTATTTCTGTGTTCATTGATAGTATTGTGCGAACCGATTTCAGCAGAAAAGGTTTTTTGGCGAATAAACGAAACGAGCAATTGCTTTAATAATTGGTGTGTTTTCCAAATTTCGGCATCGGGGATCTTCTCAATCGCTGCGCGCCAGGCTGTTTCATCCGGCAGTATTTCAGACCAGTTTTTTCCGATACGTTTTTCGTAAAGCGTCTGAAATACGGGCGCGATCCAAGTCGGAGCGTGAATGCCGTTGGTCACATACGTGATCGGAACTTCTTCGCTTTTTGTGATTTCAGGAAACATCTCCAGCCACAAATCACGCGAAACTTCACCGTGTTTTTCACTTACGCCGTTTGCCGAACGAGTCAGGCGAAGCGCGAGCGGCGTCATTCCGAACCACTCAGCGTCGTCTTCAGGATTCGTGCGTCCGAGCGCGAAAAGCTCTTCTTTAGTAATTTTCAACGCCGAAATAAAATTTTTGTCGAAACATCCCTCGATGGCATCCGGCGAAAACGTATCGTTTCCGGCTGACACCGGTGTGTGAGTTGTGAAAACACATTTTTTCCTGACGAAATTAATTGCATCGTCAAATGTGGAGTTCACATTTAATTCTAAATATTCTCTTGCCAATTCGAGAGTCAAAAACGCGGAATGTCCTTCATTCAAATGATAAATTGATGGTTCAACGCCAAGTTTTCTGAGAAGCCGGACACCGCCGATACCGAGGATTTTCTCCTGTACAATCCGCGTTTCCGTGTCGCCGCCATATAAATGTCCGGTAATCAGGCGATCAACTTCAGAATTTTGTTCAACATTCGTATCAAGCAAATAAAGCGAAATTCGTCCGATTCGGGCAAGCCAGGCGCGCGCGAAAACTTCTCGACCGCGAATGTGAATCGAGATCAAAATCAGGTTGCTTTCTTCGTCCTGAATAGGTTCTAACGCAAGTTCGTTTTCAAAAGAATCTAAATAATGCTCTTCCTGCAAACCTTCATGGTTAATTTTTTGTCGAAAATAGCCATATCGATAAAATAAACCGACGGCAACCAACGGCACGTTCATATCGCTGGCAGACTTGAGATGATCACCGGCAAGAATGCCGAGCCCGCCTGAATAAATCGGTAAAGAATTATGAATGCCGTATTCGGCGCAAAAGTACGCCGCCGGATTCACGCCGCTGATATTTTTGAAATTCTCCAGAGCAGCGGAAATATATTTCTCAAAATTTTCAGAAAAAATTTGCATTCTTTCTAAATAACTTGTGTCCAGAGCTTTTTGCCAAAGCCTCAACTCGCTGGCTCGCTTAAGAAATAAACGCGGATTTTGTTCACACTCGTCCCAAAGCCGCGGATCGATTTCTCGAAATAAATTCGTGCCTTCAGGTTTCCAGGACCAAAAATAATTCCACGACAGAGTTTCTAAAAATCGAAGATTTTCAGGAAGTTGGCGGTCGAAACGAAAGTTGTTTCTAAAATTTTCTTCATTCTGCAACTTTGCCGCCGGCTGCATATTTCTCTTAGTTTCAATTGAAGATGCTTCTGTCATAAATTAGAATTACTCATCCAAAGTCAAAAGCCAGAGTAATCTCGAAACTATAAACTATCAACTTTTAAGTATCAAATGGATTGGATAAAATTTCGTTTAAGAGTTTTTTTGAGATCAGAAATTCTGCTGCCTGATAAATTTTTGCGCATCAGTTTCTGAAAAGAATATGAGAAGAATTATTTTGGGCGTTTGATTTTGAGTAACAAAATTTTTTATCGCTTCAGACGAGATTTGAGCGGCTTTGTGTTTTGGATAACCATACGCGCCAGTAGAAATCGAAGGAAAAGCAATTGATTGGATATTATTTTTAACAGCTAAATCAAGCGAATTTTTATAACAATCGGCAAGCAGTTCCGCGTCACGACTTTTATTTAATCCATAAACAGGACCGACCGTATGAATCACAAATCTTGCCTTTAAGTTTCCGCCGCCGGTAATGACGGCTTCGCCGGTCGGTAAGCCTGTGGGAAATTTTCTGCGGCGAATTTCCCGGCATTCGTCTAAAATGTTTGACCCGCCTGCGCGATGAATCGCTCCATCAACTCCGCCTCCGCCAAGCAGCGTCAAGTTTGCCGCGTTGACGATGGCATCAACATTTTCTTTTGTAATGTCGCCAACTTTAACGATAACGCGTTCGCTTAAAAAGCTTTTATTCATTATTTTGAAATTACGGAATTTTTGGTTTCGGGTTGTTAAACATTTAATAATTTTTATCGGATCGTATGAATTATTTTAATCTTCCGCAAACTGCCCGATTTGAATCGTCTCCGCTTTTCGTAAATTTCTTGACATAGAATGTAAACGCTTCATAATATTACATACAAGCACCTGAGTAGTTTAGTAATCCAACAATTTTTTTCCAACACAGAGTTTTACAAGCGTTTTTATTTTTCACAACAAATTCAAATTCTTTTGATATTTGCTTTTCCACAGATTCATTGTCTGTGCCTGATTAAAGAGGTTTTACCATATGACTCGTTTATCTGTTTTTCGAAAGCTTAATTTTCATTTTTTTGTATTGGGGATTTTATCGATTGCCGCAGTTTTAATAATTCTCGGCTCGATAAAATCATCGGCGGAATCAAATAAAGATCCACAAAATCCAAACAGCAAAGCTCGTTGGATTACTGTCGATGAAAGTGAGTTGAGTCATATTCAAAACGTCTCTGAAAATACAAGTTCGCGTGTCGATTTGAAAATTTTTGAAAAACGCGGAGGAATATCGATTATTGAAGCTGACGAGGAGCAAACCCTCGATTTATCGAGGAATATGCACACGGAGTTTAATAAATGCGCCGGTTTTATGGCTCACGAAACACTTGAAGCGGCGCGTCTATCAATCGAAAACAGCTCGTTGGCGGATTCGACTCAACAAATTGTTGAATATTCAATTAACAATCAGGCAGCTGTCAATCCGATGATTGCCGAAACTCGGGAAGCAAACATTCGAGAAACTATCACGCGTCTTTCAACTGATTTTCCGACTCGTCGTTATAATCAGCCGTCTGGTGTCGCTTCGGCGAATTGGATCAAAAACAGATGGACTGCGCTCGCTGCCGGACGAAACGATATAACAGTCGAGTTTTTTAATCACACATATTCGTCGCTGCCGGCATACTCACAGCCTTCGGTTATTTTAACCGTGCGAGGAACAAATTTTCCGGATGAGGTCGTTGTACTTGGCGGTCATCAGGACTCAATTAACTTGGTGGCGGGCGCCGGTCATACGGGAAGCGCGCCGGGAGCCGATGATGACGCTTCGGGAATTGCCAGCCTGACCGAAACAATTCGCGTAATGGTAGCGAAAAACTTTCGTCCGCAACGAACCGTTAAATTTATGGCTTACGCGGCGGAGGAAATCGGACTTGTCGGTTCACAGGCGATTGCTGCAGATTTTAGATCGCGCGGAGTTAATGTAATAGGCGTTTTGCAGCTTGATATGACAAATTATCAAAGTCCGGGGGCAGTAGCTGATATCGCGATAACAACTGACTCAACAAATGCTTCGCAAAATAATTTTCTGCGCAATTTAATCGCGTTCTATCAACCGACTTTGGTGGTTGCGGATGATACTTGCGGATATAGCTGTTCTGATCATGCCGCGTGGTATAATCAAGGTTTTGTCGTATCTTTTCCGTTTGAAGGTATTAATTCAAATCCAACGATTCACACCCCAAGCGACACGCTTGCGCAAAGCAATGGAAATGCCAGTCACGCGCTTAAGTTTACCAATATCGCGGTTGCGTATCTTGGCGAATTGGCAAAGGGAACATCAAATATTACGACGGCAGCATCAGTTAAACTTTCCGGCAGAGTTTTGGAAGGGCGCAGAGGCATTTCCAGAGCACGAGTTTCTTTGAGCGATGCAAATGGCGCGATTCGCACGACTTTAACCAATTCGTCCGGTTATTACCAATTTACAGATGTCGCGGTCGGTGAAATTTATACCCTTGACGCGCAAAGCAAGCGTTATAAATTTACTCCACAGTTAGTAAATGTGACTGAAGAATTAATCGATCTAAACTTTTATCTCCACTAAAGATTTTTATTTGAAATTAGTAAATAAATCTGTAAGTTCCTTTAATTGGGTGAAGAAATTTAGCTGAGAGGTTTGACACTGATTTCATCAAACATCGCTTGGCGGCGCAGGGTCTCGGCGAGCTTTTCAGCTTTGTCTTTGTTGAGAATTTGCGGAGACGCGCGACAGGATATTTCAAATATCCCGTCATCAATCATCTCCAATTCCAAATCGCTGAGCGGGATTCCGCTGGTCGCCTGAATATTGTCGAAATTGTGAATGCGGAACTTTCCTTTCTCTTCGACAAATTCTTCGATAAAAGGATCGCACAAAGCGTGTTTGGCTTCTTCGACCGTAAAATAATTTCCTTCCACAACCAGACAAAATTCGGTATATTTTGTATTATTCATAAAAAAATTAAGAAATAATATTCAGTTTCTCATAATTTTACAATAAATTTTTGCCCGAGAAAACAAAAAAACATTTTTACCAATTTATTTTACAAACGTCTTTGCTTAAGGCAAATTTATTGATTATTATTTCAACAAAACTTTCAGAAGGGAAATAAATTTGAATGATTATACCTGTGAAATGGATTGATGGAGCCGTTGAGATGCTCGACCAGCGGTTGCTCCCAAACGAGGAAAAATGGCTGACGCTGCGCTCCGCCGATGAAGTTGCCGACGGAATCAGAGATATGGTCGTGCGCGGCGCTCCCGCTATCGGCGTGTCCGCCGCTTATGGAATCGCGCTGGGCGTTAAAAATTTTGTCGGAACAAGCCTTATTGATTTGGAAGAGGAATTTGAATACGTCTGCGAGACAATGGGCAAAACGCGCCCGACCGCTGTCAATCTTTTCTGGGCAATTGACAGAATGAAGCGAACGTTTCAAAAAGCCAAAAAAGATGATAAAACCATTTCCGAAATTAAACAAATTTTGATTGCAGACGCTAAGGCAATTCACGAAGAAGACATTGAATCGCAGCGTCTAATCGCTAAATTCGGCGGCGAGCTAATTGAAGATAATTCAACCGTTTTAACTCACTGCAACGCCGGCGCGCTCGCCACCGGCGGAGTTTGGGGAACGGCGCTCGGCGTAATTCGAGGAGCGGTCAATCAAGGGAAAAATATTTCCGTAATTGCTGACGAAACTCGTCCATATCTGCAGGGTGCGCGGCTGACTGCCTGGGAACTTCTTCAGGATGATATTCCCGTTACGCTTATTACCGATAATATGTCGGGTCATATGATGCAGAAGGGAAAAGTGCAGGCGGTGGTAGTTGGTGCCGACAGAATAGCGGCGAACGGCGACACAGCAAACAAAATCGGCACTTATATGGTAGCGGTTCTGGCAAAGGCAAACAATATTCCGTTTTATGTTGCCGCGCCGCTTTCGACGATTGATCTGCAATGTTCGACGGGTGATGAAATTCCGATTGAGGAGCGCAATATTCGTGAAATTACGCACATTCAGGATATTCAGCTCGCTCCCGATGGCATTTCAGTTAGTAATTTCGCGTTTGATGTAACGCCGAACAATTTAATTAACGCGATTATTACTGAAAAAGGCGTAGCCCGCGCTCCTTTTACAGAGAGCCTGCGGAATATGTTTGATGATTAAACGTACAAGAAAAAGAGAGTTGCCAAATTTTTGACAACCTCTTTTCTTTATTTAAAGGTAAAAATTATTTGCTGAATCTACTTTGCTTCCACCAATTGATCGTATTTCGCAGACCTTCTTCCAAATCAACTTTTTTTTCGTAACCCAGATAATCAACCGCGCGTTGATTACTTGCCTGTGAATGTTTTACATCACCGGAACGTTCAGATTTATATTCAACCTGCACGTCACTTTGGTTAGTAATTTTTTTTAAGGTCTCTAAAAGTTGGTTAAGTGTAATTCTTTCACCGTTGGCAACGTTCATAACCTGACCGATTCCTTTTTTTGTCTGTGCGGCTTTGAGATTTGCATCGACAACATTATCAATATAGGTAAAATCTCTGGAGGTTTCTCCGTCTCCATAAATAACCGGAGTTTTGTTCGACATCAACGCGTCAACAAAACGCGAGATAACACCCGAGTATTGCGAAGATGGATTTTGGCGAGGTCCAAAAACATTAAAATATCTCAGACAAAGTGTTTCTAATCCATAGACGTTATTAAAAACCTGACAGTAATATTCGCCCATTAATTTTGCCGCCGCGTATGGCGAGAGCGGTTCGGGCAGCATTGTTTCTTCTTTGGGCAAAACTTCCTGATTGCCGTAGGCTGAACTCGAAGCGGCGTAAACAATTCGTCTCACATTTGCCTCTCTAGCTCTGAGAAGTATATTAAATGTCCCGTTAACGCAAGCCTCGTGCGTTTCTAAAGGATTTTCAACCGAGCGAGGGACACTGGGTAGAGCCGCTTGATGAAATATTACTTCTGATCCCTGGACAGCTTGACGTAGTTTATCGCTATTATTTATATCTCCTTCAATAAATTCAAAATCACCCGTAATTTCTTCTAAATTTTCACGGAAGCCGGTAACAAAATTATCTAAAATTGTAACTTTCGCGCCTTTTTTTATTAATTCGTCAGCCAGATTGGAACCAATAAAACCCGCGCCGCCGGTCACTAGAACTTTTGATGTATAAGACATATTTATTAATTGGGAGTGCGCGATTGACTTCAATCAATCGCACGCTTTGCATTTAATGATAAATAGTTAATTTCGATTAACTGTGATTGCTGAACAAACTATCTGCCAACACCGACGTATTCAAAACCGAGCGCACGTATATCCTTCGGTTCATAAATGTTACGAAGATCAGCTATTTTCGGAGACTTCAAAAGTTTTTTTACTTTTTTCATATCAAGCGCCCGAAATTGGTTCCACTCAGTCATAAATACAAGAATATCCGCTCCTTCAATTGCTTCATACTCATCAGCTGCGTATTCAATATCAGGCAAATAATGTTTCGCCTCTTCCATCGCGACCGGATCAAATGCTTTAACTTTCCCCCCTCGTTCCTGAATCCCTCGAATAATTTCAATAGCGGGAGATTCGCGCATATCATCAGTTTCCGGCTTAAACGACAGACCAAGAACGCAAATTAATTTTCCATTGAAGTTACCTGCTAAAGATTCAATTTTGGGAATCATTGCCTCACGTTGAAAGGCATTAACTTCAATTACCGTATCGACGATACGAGTTTCAGTTCCAAATTGCTTGGCGACTCTCGAAAGAGCGCGAGTATCTTTAGGAAAACACGAACCGCCATAACCCGGTCCCGGATGAAGAAATTTATTGCCAATTCGTTTATCCATACCCATTCCACGGGCAACATCGTGAACGTCGCAACCAATTTTATCGCATAAGTTGGCAACTTCGTTGATAAACGATATTTTTGTCGCTAAAAATGCGTTGGCGGCATATTTAATAAGTTCCGCGGCTTCTAGGGAAGTAATAACTATCGGAGTTTCGATCAAATATAGAGGACGATATAAATCTTTCAATATGGCGAGCGCGTCTTCTTCATTACTTCCTATAACTACTCGATCAGGACGCATAAAATCCTCTATTGCAGCACCCTCACGGAGAAATTCAGGATTTGAAGCAACTCCGAAATTTGTTTTTGTAACTTGATGTTCCTCAACAAAATCCCGCAGCCATTTGCCTGTGCCGACCGGAACGGTTGATTTTGTTACAAGAACTTTATAACCATTCATACATTGAGCAATATCTTTTGCCGCTTGCTGATAATAGCTCATATCAGGAGAGCCATCTTCCTTCGGCGGAGTGCCGACAGCTAAAAAAACGACAAGTGCGTGTTCAACAGCAGTTATTATTTCGGTAGTAAAATGTAGTCTTCCAGCTTTAACATTTTTTTCTACAATTTGATCTAAACCTGGTTCATAAATAGGAATTTCTCCCTTATTAAGCCGTTCAATTTTATCCTTATTAACATCGACACAGGTTACTTCCACACCAAACTCGGCGAAACAAGCACCTGTCACCAATCCAACGTATCCTGTTCCAATAACTGCAATATGCATATATAAATTACTAAATAAATGTGATTACTAAAATTTTTACAAGTTCAGACAAATTTTTACGGGTCACGTTTATGCAACATGACCCGTACATTTTAATTAAGCTAAGTTAATAGATATTAAAATTAAACTATCGACCTGGACTAACAAGAATAACTGGTCCGCCTAAATCTACAGTAGTTCTATTTCTTCTGTTGAGAAGAATGGCCGCTCCGACTACTCCCCCGATACCAACCAGAATCGCTCCGACTAATCCTGAACCGATACCAGCAATTGGGATTGGCGCCCCTAAACCTGGACGTAGACACGGTTTACAGCCGGTTTGCGAGGGATTACCAAGCGTTGCGTCAGTTCCGGCGGCAACTTGTTTATCAGTTGCGCCATTTTTTAAGATAGCCAAACCGACAGTTGTCTCAACATAAGTTTGAGTACATCTTTCTTCATCAGCACAGCCGACATCGATTGAAAATGTGTTGGTTTGTCCTGAATCAGCTACTACAGTAGCATTTTTCGTGGTAAAACTGGTCGCTATACCAGCACTATTGGAGACCTCGACCTTGCCGGATGAAAGTATTCCAACAATACTGTTGTTAGTGAATTTCAGCGATACAGTAGCGTCTGAAAAAATTTCTACTCGACCATTTTTGCCTAAGTTGATGACAGCAGACGAATTTGCTCCGGTGGCAATTGTGCTACCAGAAATAATTGTTGAATTTGAAACAACGGATTGACCATCAACAGACACCTGTCCGCTAACAATAATTTCTCCCATTCTATCACCGGGAGCGGCAATTATAGACATTGAAAAAGCGCTCCAGACAGCAACGGCGGTAAGAAATGTTAAAGACTTACGAATTAATTTTTTGCCGTACATTAATTTATTCTCCTCTTTTTAAGTATCTTTATATAATATAAACGATATCTCACTATACATTATAAATAAAGTATATCAAGACAAAGTTTGCAATATTAGCGCGTTGGGCTAATAACATTTGTACTGCCGCCTAAAGCGATTCTATTATTGTCAGTTCTTGCAGCAATAATAATTCCAACCGCCGCCCCGCCGAGAACGAGTGCCCAAAGCAGTGCCCCTGATCCGCCGCCGTCGTCATCATCGTCGTCATCCTGAGTGGTTTGATTAGAAGCAGTTGCTGATTCGCCGGCAGCCAGTTGCGCGATTTTTCCGCCAACTGTTTTGATGGCGACATTTTCGCCGGCGCTTAAAACTGTTACCCGACCGCTAACTAAATCGCCGCTAATGGCTTTTTCATTAAACGTCAAAGTTAAAATTGTGTTCGGCGCAAGCTCAATCTTACCAGCTTTTCCTAAATTGATGATCGCGCTGGCATTCTCAGGTGTGGCAATCGTGCTTGATGAAAAAACCGAGCGACCGCTTTGTGCTGCTTCACTGTTAATAGTAACAAACGGTGCTTGTCCGTTGATATTTTTTCCGCTAACTAAAAGTTCTCCGGCAATTCTTTCTGAATTAGCCAAACTAACCATTGAATAGGTTGCAATTGTAGCAACTACCAAGCACATCGAAAGTGCTTTACGAATCCAAAGTTTAATATTCATATTTCTCCTCATGTATCGCATTAAATCTAAATGATTTCAAATAAAAAACAAACCTGTAAATCTTTTACACGAATAAATTCTACGTGTCAATAAAAACAGTAAAGATATTTCAAATTTGTAGTGTAACGTTTTGTTGAATTTAGGAAGAAAGAAAATCCTAAATTTGAATATTAGTTATAACATATATTTTAACCAAATTAAAAATGAATATTTGAAAAACATTATCAAGCTGTTAAAATCCAGAGTTTTAAGTCAATTCTTAATTTTAGGCGTGCTCAATAGCGCAATGATGATGGAATAATCACGGCGCGAAAACCGTTATTAATATTGTTCGATCAAAAACTAAAATTCGTTGGGTGAAGTTCATTTGCTATTCAACCTTTTTTTCGTGTAAGATACTCGTTTCGTGCCAGTAGCCTAAGAGACGAGTCCGGTGGGTTTCGCGCCCACTTTTTATTTGGGTGAAATAATTTTGTGAAGCATTTGGTTGAGCAGAAAATTAAGGAAAACGTTCGACGCGTAGTGGAAAATGATGATTTGGAACTTGTCCGCACTAATATTGCTTCTTCTAAACGGAGCCTGATTATAAGTATTTTTATTGATAAAGAAGGCGGTGTCACGCACGAGGATTGCGTGAAAGTCAGCCGTGATCTTGAAACGCTGCTCGAGACGGAAGATTTTATACCGACTCCGTATTTGCTGGAAGTTTCCTCTCCGGGTCTGGAGCGCGAATTATACAGCTTAAAAGATTTTGAAAGATTTGCAGGGAAATTAGCAAAAGTAAAAACAAATGTTGAGATTAACGGTCAAAAAGTATTTAAAGGTCGCATCATCGGAGTTGAAAGCGAAGAAATTATTTTTACCGATAAAACTAAAGGCACTATGAGATTTTTGTTTAGCGCGGTTGCCAAGGCGAATTTAGAAATCGATTTGGAAGAAGAATTTAAGCGAAACGAAATACCGAAAAAAGAAAGCGGAAAATGATCGGATAAAAATTTCAATTTTTCATTAGACAGTTATGACATCTATCGGACAAAGTATTGACGCGCTGTGCAGCGAGCAGGGACTGGATCGTGATTTAATTATCGAAGCGATGAAGGAAGCGGTTCGCGCCGCTGCCCGGAAGCAATTTAAATCGCAGGACAAAACCGGTGAAAGCATTGAGGTTGACTGGAATAATGAAGAAGGAACAATCGAGATTTCCGCGCAAAAAACGGTTGTTTTAGAAGTGGAAAATCCTTCGACAGAGTTGGCACTTTCCGAAGCGCAGGAGCTAGCCGGCGATGATGTCGAAATCGGCGATATGCTTTTGATTCCTCTTCCGACTGAGGAATTGGGGCGCATCGCCGCTCAGACCGCCAAACAAATTCTTGTCCAAAAAGTACGGGAAGCCCTGCGCGAAAAAGTTTATGAAGAATACGTCGACCGTAAAGGTGAATTAATTAACGGAACGGTTAAAAGATTTGAGCGCGGCGACATAATTGTTGACCTCGGGAATAATCTCGAAGCGATTTTACCCAGACAGGAACAGGCTCGAAGTGAAACCTGGAATCAGGGCGAGCGGGTTCGTGTGGTTATCGAAGATGTTTCAAAAGATTTGAAAGGTCAGCAAATTAAAGTTTCACGCGCTTCGGCGGCTCTTCTCAAGCGTCTTTTTGAGATGGAAGTTCCTGAAATTTATGATGACACGGTAGTGATTAAATCGGCTGTCCGTGAACCGGGTGACCGTGCGAAAATTGCGGTTTCTTCAAACGAAAAGGATGTCGATCCGGTTGGAGCGTGCGTCGGAATGAAGGGTTCGCGTGTGCAGTCAATTATAAAAGAATTGCGCGGCGAGAAAATTGACATTATCGAATGGTCTGACGAGCCTTCGGTATTTGCTGCCAACGCGCTTTCGCCCGCGAAGGTTTCGCAAGTGCGAATTACTGATATTAACAATCGCAAAATGGAAGTCGTCGTGACCGAAGATCAACTGAGTTTGGCGATTGGCAAGCGCGGTCAAAATGTGCGTCTGGCGACACGGCTAGTTGGCTGGGATATAGATATTGTCAGCGAAGAACTTCTGAAAAAGGAAATCGCGCTTGCGATGGGCAAAATGATGGCGTCCGGCGAGGCTGTACCAGTCACAGTTCTGCAAGGCGTTTCAACCAATCAGGCGGATGACTTGAAGGAAAAAGGAATTAATGATGTCGAAACTTTAGCGACAACTTCGGTTGATGATTTAGTCGATATTTTAGACGTAAGTCTTGATGAAGCCGAAAGAATTATTGCCTCCGCCAAAGATATTATTGAAGCCCGCAATAAACAAGTCGAGACATCTGAACCGGAACTGACGGGCGAGGAAGATTTATTAAAGAAAGAAGAATCAGAAATTTCGGCAGACACTTCGAAGAATGAGGACGCTCCAGAAGTTATTTCAGAAGAAACCTCCAAAGCAGTTAGTGAAAATCAAGATACCGAAGAAGTTTCCGAAGATTTAGACTCATTGGAAATAACTGAAGAAACAGCCGATGAAAATGAAAAAGATTCGGCTGAGGACAAAGAATAAATCAAATGATTTATTCTTCAAAACAAAAGAAATATAAATACTGGATTGCGCGAAGCCGCAAAAATCCATCAATAGATAAATATGCCTGTAGGAACATCAATTCGGATTTACGATTTAGCAAAAGAGATTAAACAAGATACAAAGCGCGTGATTGAAGAATTACGGCGCGAAGGCATAGATGTAAGTGTTCCTTCCAATTCTGTTACCAAAGAAGTTGCCGAAAAAGTTCGCAATAGATACTTTCCCAAAACTGAAGTTCCTCCGAAGCGTGGAATAAAAATCATAAAAAAAGCGCTTAAGATAGAAGAGGAATCAGTTGAAACAGAAGAATCGCCGGAAGTGGATGTCGCCGCACCGCAGTTGGAAGCAGCAACAGTAAAAGAACCGATAGTCAAAGAAAAAATCGAAGTAACTCCTCAGCCAGTTGCTCAAGAGCAGGAAGTTCAAAAACCCGCTCGTCACGTTAGAAAACTTCAAAAGAAGATTGACTTAAAACCTCTGGACGAAACACCTGTTATTGACGAAACTCCTTTAACAGTTGAAGAAAAAGACGCTCCGGCTGCAGTTCGATCCGTCGAAGATACTCAGGGGGCTGCAGGAAACGGACAGTCTCCGGAGTTATCAGAATATTCTGCTGAAGTCAAAAATAAAACTACAACTAGAGTGCTTCGTCCGAACGAAACGCAGGTTAAAGAATTAAAATTAAAACAAAGCTCGCTCAATCAAGGCTTGAAACCAGGTGACCGGGTAGTTAATAACGCGCCGACCACGACCGGAAGATTAAAGACTGAAAAGCCGCAGGAGATTGTCAGAAATGATGTGCGGCGCGATGGCGGCAAAGATACACGAAAAAGTGAATTGCGCGCAACGCCGGGCGAGACTTCAACTCCCAAAACGACATATACCCCGCCGGTTGACCAGCGCAAAAAATTCGGACGTTCAGCTCCCAAAAAAGGCGGCAAAAGATTTGAAGACAAAGGCGCGAGATTTGAAGAAAGAGATGTTGCCGCGCCACGGCAGCGTTCAATCGAAGAGCGCATTCTCGGACAAGTTGATACGGTTGACAAAAATAATCTCACGCTTATTCGTCTGACTGAAGGCGCGACGATTCGCGAATTTTCCGAATCGCTTGGTGTTACGCCGCGTGATGTCGTTCAACTACTTGTTAAACGCGGTATTTTTGCGACGCTCAATCAGCCGATTGGCGAAAATATGGCGGTTGAGCTGGGACAAACTCTCGGTTACAACGTCAGTTTTGTGCCGTTTGAAGAAATGGTTATCGAGCAGGAATTTGAAGAACTGATCGCTGCCGATTCTGATGATATCGAAGTTTCGCGCCCGCCGGTTGTGACGGTAATGGGTCACGTCGATCATGGTAAAACATCACTTCTTGATGCGATTCGTTCGGACAATGTTGCGGAAGGCGAAGCCGGCGGAATCACGCAGCATATCGGCGCATACAGCGTTTTTGTTCCAAATCCGGACAATCCGCTGGAACCGCGCCGCGTAGTTTTTCTCGATACGCCGGGTCACGAAGCCTTTACATTAATGCGCGCGCGCGGCGCGAAAGCTACTGATGTTGTAATTCTCGTGGTTGCCGCCGATGATGGCGTAATGCCGCAGACGATTGAAGCGATTGAACATTCAAAAGCGGCAGGTGTGCCGATTATTGTTGCCATTAACAAAATTGACAAGCCTGACGCAACCCCGGACAAAGTTAAACAGGGGCTTGTCGCGCAGGGATTGCAGCCGATAGATTGGGGCGGCGATGTTGAAATGATCGCGGTTTCGGCGAAAAAACGCGAAAATCTTGATACTTTACTGGAAACAGTTTTGCTGAGCACCGATATTCTTGATCTTAAGGCAAGCCCAACCAGACGCGCGTCAGGCGTTGTTCTGGAAGCTAAACTTGATAAAGGTCGCGGTTCGGTAGCGACAGTGCTTGTCCAGCAGGGGACTCTGCGTGTCGGCGATCCGTTTATTGTCGGACAATATTACGGAAAAGTTCGCGCAATGTTTGGCGACCGCGGCGATATTGTCAATGAAGCGCCGCCCGCCACGCCGGTTGAAGTTCTCGGTTTACAGGGCGTTCCGCAAGCCGGCGATACTTTTCAGGTTGTTTCCGATATTGATAAAGCACAGACGATCGCCAGTCAGCGTCAAATGCAGGCGCGGCAGCTTGCCATGCTCAAAACTACCAAACGCGGTATTGAATCGCTCGGTCTGGCTGAAATTAAAGAATTATTGGTTGTCCTCAAAGCCGACGTGCAGGGTTCGGTGGAAGTTTTGCGAGCAACGCTTGAAAAACTTTCGACCGAAAAGGTCAAGGTGCGCGTTATTCGTTCGGGTGTCGGAGCGATTACTGAATCGGACGTTCTGCTCGCCTCGGCAACGCAAGCTGACGAAGCTTCGATGGCGGTTGTGATTATCGGTTTCAATGTGCGCCCGGCGGTTCGAGCTTCGGAAGTTGCTAAACAGGAACAAGTCGACATTCGTCTCCATTCGATTATTTATAAAGTCGAAGAAGAAATAACAGCAGCGATGATCGGAATGCTCGACGCGATCGAAAAAGAAGTTATTCTCGGTAAAGCGCTTGTTCAGGACATTTTCAAAGTCTCAAAAGTCGGAACGATTGCCGGCTGCCGCGTAACTGATGGATTGATCAGACGACAAGCCAAAGCGCGTCTGATCCGCGACGATGTTGTTGTTTGGGAAGGCGATATTTCCTCGCTCAAACGCTTTAAAGAAGACGCTCCCGAAGTTCGACAGGGTTTCGAGTGCGGTATCAGTCTGGCAAATTTTAACGACCTCAAAGTCAATGATGAAATTGAGGCTTACGTGATTGAGAGAACGGCAGCAACAGAATTGTAGAAACAGAAAACTAAAAATGGAAAGCTGGAAGTATTTTATATTGCATTCTTAGTTTTCCATATTGCAAAAGATTTATGCGTCGCCCGGAAAGATTAGCAGAAGCCTTGCGCGAGGAAGTAACCGAGATTGTCGGTTATGAACTGAAAGACCCGCGTTTGCAGGCAGTGACTGTGACAGACGTTCGCGTATCGGAAAATATGCGGGACGCTAAAATTTTTGTAATCGTCGAGGGTGATGAAAAAGAAATTAAGAGCGTGCTGCGCGGATTGCAGAATGCGGCGACCTTTGTCAGACAACAAGTTGCGTTGAATTTGAATTTACGTCACGCTCCGGTTTTGAATTTTGTCCGCGATACAGTCGAAGAAAATGCCGTCCGCGTTGAAGAGTTGATTGTTGATTTGACGCAAAAGGGCGAATTTCCGGAAAGGATTGACAAAGAGGAATAAAGGATTCTTGAAGAGCGTGTAAAATAAATTTATTTGCTCTTGATTTGTATCCGTTTTAATAAGTGTTAAGTCAAGTAGTTGAGTTAATTGAAAACAAACAGAATTTTGCGATTACTACGCACGTTCGACCGGACGGCGACGGTATCGGTTCTTCTCTCGGCTTATGCTGGCTTCTGCGTTCTTTAGGCAAAACCGCCGAAGTTATCGTTCGCGACGGTATTCCCGCTTCTTATGAGCAGCTTCCGGGCGCTTGCGAAATCAGGAAAGTTTCGGAAATTGATAAAACCTACGATGCCGTTTTTGTGATTGAATGTTCAGATGTCACGCGCCCCGGCATTGCCAAACTTGAACACCAATTTACTGTCAATATTGATCATCACGCGACCAGTGAGCATTTCGGTTCGATAAATTGGATTGACGCGACGGCTTCGGCGGTCGGCGAGATGATTTACAATCTCTGCAAAGCCATCGGCGGACGCATTTCTAAAGAAATCGCCGAATGCGTTTACATGGCTCTCGTTACCGATACCGGCTCGTTTCATTTTCCAAACACCACTGACCGCACGCTCAAAGTTGCTTCCGAACTGGTCAAAGTCGGTGTCAAGCCCGCTCAAATTTCCGAAATCGTTTACAGTAGTTATTCGTGGAGCCGCATTGAACTGATGCGACAGGTTTTAGCGACTGTTAAACGCAGTGAAGATGGAAAAATTGCATGGATGCGGCAAACACTCGAAATGGCGCAAGTTGCCAATGCTGTCGATGGCGACAATAATGGATTTGTCAATATTCCGCTTGCCGCAAAAGAGGTTGCCGCGGTGGTTTATATGCGCGAAACTTTTCCGAACACGTTCCGTGTCAGTCTGCGCTCAAAAGACGGAATCAACGTTGCCAGAGTCGCAGAAAAATTCGGCGGCGGCGGACACAAGAATGCGTCCGGTTGTCGGGTGGAAGGCATCTGGGACGAATGCGAAAAGTCAATTGTCTCTGCGCTGACCGAAGCAGTTAATAAATCGCACGACGAATTGAAAAATTCTCAAAAAGCATTTGGAAGAACATTGGTTTAAAAGTGAAAAGGTAAAAAAGTGAAAAAGTTTATTATATAAGGATTAATAAAATTTTCACTTTTTTATTTTAAATTGTATGACAAAAGAAAAACGCTACAAATGGCGGCGCGAAGGCTACAAGGAAAATACCAAAGGTTTGCTGATGATTAATACCGGCGACGGTAAAGGCAAAACGACGTGCGCGCTTGGCTTGATGATGCGCGCGGCGGGACGCGGAATGCGCTGCTGTATGATTCAGTTTATGAAGTCGAAGACTGACCGTTACGGCGAACACGAATCAGCGGAAGAATTGGGAATTGAAGTTTATACGATGGGCGACGGCTTTACTTGGGACACCAATAATTCTGAGCAGGATATTAAAACCTCGCAGGAAACGTGGGCTTTGTGCGTCGAAAAAATGCGTTCAGAAGATTATGATCTGCTCGTTTTTGATGAACTCATTTATGTTCTCGATTATAAATTCTTGGTTTTGGAAGAAGTTATTGCGGAAATAAAAGCCGTCCGCGAGAAACAGCCGAATCTGCACCTCGTTTTAACCGGAAGAAATGCGCCTGCGGAATTAATTGAAACAGCTGATCTGGTAACTGAGATGAAGGAAGTTAAACATCCGTTCAATACCGGAATTTATGCGCAGCAGGGAATCGAGTTTTAGGATTTAAATTTCAAATAATGGAGTAAATTATAAACTACAATTACTCACCGCCGAAAGTTTTCTGCTCATCCGCCACACCGATTTTTGGGCAGATATTTTCCAAAACGCACTCGCCGCATTTTGGCGTTCGAGCCTGACAAATTTTTCGCCCGTGCCAGATCAGCCAGTGCGGAAACATTATCCAATGTTTTTGCGGTACAAGATTTTGCAAATCCAGCTCGATTTTTTCAGGTACGGAATTTTCGGTTAATCCTAACCTCTGCGAAAGACGCGAAACGTGCGTGTCAACAACGACGCCCGAAGCGATGCCGAAAGCGTTTCCCAATACAACATTCGCCGTCTTTCGCGCCACGCCGTTGAGAGTCAAAATTTCTTCCATTGTCTGCGGAATTTCGCCGCCAAAGTGAGCGATAATTTTCTCACACGCACCCTGAATGCTTTTCGCTTTATTGCGGTAAAAACCGGTTGAACGTATATCCTGCTCAAGTTCTTCCGGCGAAACATCCAGATAATCCTGCGGCTGACGGTATTTTCTAAAAAGAGTTTCCGTAACAATATTGACGCGCACATCTGTGCATTGTGCAGAAAGAATTGTAGCAACCAGAAGCTCAAAAGCGTTCGCGTGGGTTAGTGCGCAATGCGCATCAGGATATTCTTTTTTGAGCCTAATTATGATTTTGCGTGTTCGCTCTTTTTGTTCAGGAAACATTGGCATAGGCTAGAAAATAATTTCGGGAAATGCAACCTGCCGTTTAAGAATAAAAAGAGAATCGAGATCAAAATAAAATGGATAAAAGTTTATCTTTGAAATTGAAAAGAGTTCAGTTTAATTTGCGTTTCAGGTGCTAAATTGGCAATATTAGGTTTCGATTTTTTGGATTATGAAAGTTCCTCTTCTTGATTTACAAGAACAAAATCAAACTTTGCGTCCCGCAGTTGACGCAGCTATTTCAAAGATTTTAGATTCCAACGGTTTTATACTGGGCGCGGAAGTTGAAGCCTTAGAAAATGAGCTGGCAAGTTATTGCCGGACAGAATTTGCCGTCGGATGCGCTTCGGGAACCGACGCACTGCTGCTCGCGTTGATGGCTCTTGACGTGAACTCCGGTGACGAGGTAATTACAACGCCGTACAGTTTTTTCGCCACTGTCAGCGCGGTCACGAGATTGGGCGCGACTCCTGTTTTTGTTGACATTGAACCAAAAACTTATAATCTTAACGTGAGCCAAATCGAAGCAAAAATCACTGAAAAAACAAAAGCGATTCAGCCCGTACATCTTTTCGGGCAGTGCGCCGCAATGGACGATCTGCGAAAAATCAGTGAAAAATATAATATTCCGGTCGTTGAGGACGCTGCACAGGCAATCGGCGCTGAAGAAAACGACAAGCGCGCCGGGGCGATGAGTGAAATCGGTTGTTTCAGTTTTTATCCTTCAAAAAATCTTGGTGGAATGGGCGACGGCGGTTTTATGACGACCGATGATGAAGCGTTGGCAAACAAATTAAAAGCCCTGCGCGTCCACGGGGCGGAAAAGCGATATTATCACAGATGGGTCGGGATAAATTCTCGTCTTGACGCGCTGCAAGCCGCCATCTTGCGGGTGAAACTGCCTTATCTGGATTCGTGGTCAGACAAGCGTAAAGCAAATGCCGATATTTACCAAAAACTTTTTATAGATGCTGGATTGAATGAGCAAATTACCCTGCCTTTTGAACATGATTGCGGACGCCATATTTATAATCAATTCGTCGTTCGCGTTCCCGACAAACGGGACGAACTCAAACAATTTTTAGCCGAAAGTGATATTGGCTCAGACATCTATTACCCGGTGTCACTTCATCTGCAGGAATGTTTTGCATATTTGGGTTATCGAGAAAAAGATTTCCCTGAATCGGAAAAGGCTTCCCGTGAAACTCTCGCACTGCCGATTTTTCCTGAGCTGATTTTTGACCAGCAAAAATATGTTGTTAAAAAGATTTCTGAATTTTTTAATTTATAAAATTTTTCTCGTCTGAATTTCCGCAAGCTATAAAATATTTTTATTTTTTACTGAAATTGTTGATTTTTTAATGAAAATAAATGCTAAAAGACAAAGAACAATATGTTTTACTTGATGCCCGCGCAGTATCCGTTCGAATTATGTTAATTGCCGCGATCCTTTTGGCTTTAATTTTCGGATGGTTCGCGGTGCGCTGGCAGCTCGGTAATATGATGGCTGAACTGACAGTGCCAACTTCGCCAAACGCGCAGAGCGTTGCTCAATTAGCAACCAGCTTCGCGCCGCGCGATCCGCTTGCTAATTGGTTATCTGCCAGTGCCGAAAGTGATGTTTCAACGCCGGAAAAACTTTTAGGCTCAATCAACAGTTTTGAAAAAGTAGTCAAACTTTCACCCTTTGATTTTCAGATGTGGATTGAGCTTGGTCGGGCGCGGGAGCAGGCGGAAGATTCTGCGGGTGCTGAAAAAGCTTATATTCGGGCGGTTGAAATTGCCCCAAGTTATACATATCCGCGCTGGCAGCTCGGAAATTTTTATTTAAGACAAAATAAAGCGGATCAAGGGTTTAGCGAATTAAAACAAGCAGCAGAATCCAGTGCGCGCTACCGCGATCAGGTTTTTTCAATCGCCTGGGATTATTATGAACAGGACACTGCGCGGCTTGAGCAATTAATGGGAGATTCGCCATCGGTCAAAGCGGGTTTAGCTAGATATTATGCCGGGAAGGAACGCCCCGCCGACAGTTTGCGAATCTGGAATATGCTTTCTGAGGAAGATAAACAGGCAAACTCGGCGATTTCCAAAGTTATTGCCCAGGCGCTTTATGAAAAACGTTTTTTTCGGCAGGCAGTTGAGTTTGTACGGCAGATCGGAATTGAAACAAGCGCCAAAGCTGAAACTGTCCAAAACGGCGATTTTGAAAAGCCTTTGGTCGATGCCAATGAAACTTATTTCGGCTGGAAAATTTCTTCAATCGGCAAAATGGATGTTAAACCTGATCCGACAAAAAAATACGAAGGGAGTCGGAGCTTGCGAGTTTCCTTTAGCGGATTTACCGATCCGACTCTGTTTAACATTCTGCAGTATGTCGCCGTCGAATCGGGCGCGACATATCAATTAAGCGTTTGGCTGCGCACGGAAAATTTGAAAAGTTCGGGAATGCCGACACTGGAGATTTACAATGCCAACGATGAAAAAAATTTAGCAGTCAGCAAACCTTTTCCGGCTGATCAGAAAGATTGGCAGCAAATAAAACTTAATTTTACTGCTCCGCCGAACGCCGAAGCGATCGGCATCCGCACTACTCGTGATTTTTGCGGCGCGGATTGTCCAATTTTCGGAACATTCTGGTATGACGATTTTAAGCTGGAAAAAATAAAATAAAATTTGTTACGCCGCCGCTGTTTTTCTCTCTGAAATCTAGTTTTGTGTGGTGTCTCAGCTCATCGGTAGAAGCGGCAATTTGATTGATTCCAAATGATAAACGAAATTGAAACAACCTGGGCGAGCAAAGTTCTTTTTTTTCTGCTCTGCGCCACGACTATTTTTACCACGCTGGCTTATGGAGGCGTACATCAGCCAATTATCGCTGTCTTTTATTTGGTAGCGACTGTCGTAATATTATTGTGGGCGTTTGACGCTTTTACTGCCGGAGTTTTACGTTTTAACAAAAGCCTTCTGCCGATTCCGCTTTTCGCGGCGTTTGTTTACGGTCTTATTCAAGTTATTCCGTTTGGCAGCTTTTCCGATGTCGGCGGGGTGGAAGGGATTTCGCGTACGATTTCACTCGATCCGTTTTGGACTCTGGTTGGCGCTTTTCATTTTTTAGCTCTTTTTATTTTTCTATCTGCACTTTTAACTTACATTGACAGCGCGAAACGTTTGAATAAAATAGTTTTACTAATTACGGTATTCGGTTTCGCCTTTGCGTTTTTCGCTATTCTCCAATCTGTTCTCAGCCCGAACAAAATTTACGGAATTTATGAAGTTGATTACGCGACTCCTTTCGGTTCGTTCGTCAACCGGCATAATTTTGCGGCGTTTATGGAGATGAGCATCGCTGTTCCATTAGGATTAATGTTTGTCGGAGCCGTGCAGAAAGACAAAAAACTGCTCTACATAACCGCCGTCGCGCTGATGGGAATCGCGCTAATTTTAAGCGGTTCGCGGGGCGGTCTGATTTCGTTGCTGGCGGAAATTTTCTTTCTGATTATGCTGACGACCAAAACCAGAGGCTACAACCAGCTGATTTTGAAAGTTGGTTTAGCGGTTTTGCTAATTGCGACGATAGTTTTGGGTTCGATGTTAATTGGCGGTGAATCATCTTTAACCAGGCTTGCGGAAACAGCTGCTTCAGAAGATTTTTCAACCAATCGCACGCATATCTGGAACGTTACTCTGAGCATTATCAAAAACAATTTTATTTTCGGCAGCGGATACGGTTCATACGCTGTCGCTTATACGCCATTTGATTCTCTTAACGGTCTGGAACGCGTCGAACAGGCGCACAATGATTATTTGCAAGTGTTGGCTGATGCAGGAATAATCGGTTTGATAATCGCCGGATTTTTTGTTTTTACGTTGTTTCGAACCGGCATGAAAAACGCGCAAACTTCGATTCCTTTTCGGCGCGGTGTGGCGGTTGGAGCATTGGCTGGATGTTTCGCGATTCTTGTTCACAGCCTTTTTGATTTTGTTCTGCACACAACGGCGATTGCCTTGATGTTTATCACACTTGTTTCGCTCGTTGTCGTCAGCCGCAGCAAATTTCCTGAAGACAGCCCGGAAGTTCCACCGAAACGAAACAAAAAACGTCGAACGGAAAATGTTATTCCGATTGGGAAACGCAGGGAAACTTTAAATAATGAAGAGGAAAATAATAAAACAGAACAGTAAACAACTGCGTTAAACCACTGATTCTTCAGTTTTTCCCCGCCTTTTCGGACTTAAAAAACTCACCACATACCAGACGACACCGTGCGCGACGTATGTGAAGGCAATTGCGAAAAGTATGTATTGCGGAAAAAGCCAGACGAGCATTCCGAGCGCGGCGATAATTAAAATAAAATAGACGCTTTGTTTGCCTGAACCGGCGGTTTTAAAACTGTTATAACGAATTGTGC